>DATNQK010000694.1:0-20661 GCA_036704065.1 Stenomitos sp. | reverse complement strand
ACTGCTCAGGTTTGCCGTCTTGGTTGCGGTCTAGTGTGAGGCGTTGTGCCGCAGCTTGTAATTGTGGCCAAGTTGTAGGTGCTGCCTTCAGGCCGACTTTTTGAAAAGCTTGTTGGTTGTAAAACAGAGCCAGAGTAGAGTAATCCTTGGGCAGACCATAGAGGGTGCTGTTAATCTGAAAGGCTTGCAGTAGGGTGGGTTCAAAGTCTGCAAGGTCAAAATCGGGCTTAATGTAGGCATTCAGCGGCTCTAAGACCTGGGCTTGCATGAAAAACGGCGCTTCAACGGCATCTAAATAAAATGCGTCTGGGCCTGCATCGCCCACTAGCCTTGTTTTGAGGACATCCATATACTGGTCGGCAATGACCTCAAACTGAACACGGATGTGGGGATGGGTTGCTTCAAAGTCTCGAATGACGCTCAGCAGCAGTTTTTTCTCGACAGGGCTTGCACCCCATCCGCTGAGTTTGACGGTAGTGGGCTGAGATAGGTTTTTCTGCTGAGGTTTTAGGCTTTGGCAGCTAACACACAGCCCTGCAATTCCTAGGCTTAAACTCAGTGATTGGATGCCCCGAACGCCAAACCCATAGCCCCAGCGAAATCTCAATCGCCAACCCAAGCGCGGCGGTTGTGACCCTTTCCTCATGGTTCCTGGTTGCGATAGTGCAGGATATGGAGCGGGAGTTTTAGAACGGTTGCGATCGCCCGAGTTTGCTTAAACTTGCGCTGCATTCCGGGGGGCAATTGCGACCAGTCTGCGGTTTCAAAGCCCAACCGTTGATAGTACTGATACAACCGTTCACCTAAGCACTCTAGATATAAAGGAAAACTTGCCTGCGCAATCAGGTGATGCACGAGAAACGTTCCCAGACCGCGATCGCGCCATGCCGGAGCAATCACCAAACTGCCCAACTCTTGGGCATCGTCAAACTGCCGCAACTGCCCACACCCAATGATGCGATCTTCATAAACCAGCACCCAAAACTGGGACCATTGCAGTTGGGTAGGGTCAAGGAACGCTCGCAGCACTAAGGCACGGATCGCCCAAACATCTTTGGCTTGCGCAGGCTGCAGCACACATCCCGATAGTAGCGGAACAGTTTTCATTGTCCATCGCGGCTAAACAACCGCCGTTGCAGCAAAGTGGCACTAATAATGACCAGTGCTAGCAAGAAGGCAATGGCTGCCCCATAGCCAAGTTGCAAATCGCGAAAGACGGCCTGATAAATCAACAGCACCACCGTTAAGGTGGCATTATTCGGGCCACCCGAACCGCCTGAGAAAATATAGGATTGGTCAAATAACTGAAACGTACCGATGATGCCGGATGCGACCACAAAAAACGTAATCGGTCGCAGATGGGGCAGCGTAATATAGCGAAACTGCTGCCATCGATTGGCACCGTCGAGCGCGGCTGCTTCGTACAGTGAAACCGGAATGTCTTGCAGGGCTGCTAAGTAAATCGTCATGAAAAATGGTGCTGTAGACCATATATTCATCAGCATAATCCCCTTCAACGCCACTGCTGGATCGCCTAACCAGTTATAGGTGGGTAAGCCGAAGACTTCGAGGATGCGATTGAGCAGTCCATCGGTTTTGTAGATCCACATGAAGATGAGCGTGAGGACTGCCGATGACGTCAAAGTGGGCAAGAAGTAAAACACGCGCCATACCCGTTGGCCTTTAACACCACTGTTGAGCACAACAGCTAGCAAGAGGGCTAAACTCGTTTGCAATGGCACGACGATGAGGACATACTCCAGCGTGTTTTTGAGGGCAATGCCAACACGCTCCTCTCCTGCAAGCCGAGCAAAATTTTGCCAGCCAATAAATTTGAAGCTTAACGCTCCAAGTAACTGCACTTTATAAAACGCCAACAGCAAAGCCAACCCAATGGGTAGCACCACAAACATGCCTAAAACGCAGAGGGCAGGGGCCATAAAAAGGTAGCCTGTGGCCTGTTGCCAAAACTGACGCGAGGCTGGAGCAGGAGGCAGTTGCATGGGCAGAAAACAAGGCAGTCAATGGGCCTATTATCCCCTATCCATGCAGGGTGGATGTGCCTGACAGGGGAGTGGCGATCGCCACTAGCCTGTGTCCCAGTTCATGTATGCAGTGACAACGTTACAACCCATTTTGTCTTCGGGTTCAGTTAGCGTTGGTTGAACTGGGATTGGGGTGTTGTCACACCCATTCGGTAATTGAGATCACTGCTGAGGGTGGGTAAAACACCGACGATTCAATCTACGAGCCCTTGAATTTCCTCTAGAAAGGGTGACTGAATTCGACCCCTTTGAACGGATCTCCCCATTGCATATCGGATTGCCAATTGCTGCTGAGTTCTTATACGCCGTAGCGATACAGAGATGCGATCGCATTCTTAGTACGTGAGCCAGTTCGTATCAGGCAATTAGACCTTTGTAATGAGTGCAGCAGCAACTTCTGGATACAGTAAGGATGCGATCGCTAATGTCACACACTGATCTCAAACTTCAGCCTCGATCCGCCGCCGCAGTGGGTATTGAAGAGGTATGCCCCAACCTGGCCACCAATTGGGCTGTGTTGCTGGTTGATCCGATGTATCAGCGTCGAATTGTGGCAATTGCCCGTAAATACACCAGAGGTACAGCGCTTTGTTGGGAAGACGCAGCACAAGCGGCCCACATTAAGGTTTTACATGCTGTGAATATGGGCAAATTCCGCTATGGCGAAGCTCCAGAATTTTTTCGATGGGCTGCAACCATTGCGCGGTGCGAAATTATCGACTTAGTCCGTCGCGAAAGGCTGCGGTATTGGTACAGCCTCGATCAACCTCTTGTGGGCACAGATTTGACGCTTTTAGAAACCGTCGCGGATGATTTCAACTTACTGGATACTGTAGAACGCTCGGATCTGTTATTCAACACGCTCAAAATTTTAAGACAGTTACATCGACAGCATCCAGAGCGCGAGTATCTTCAGCTTTGGCAGGGGCGAGTAGAAGGTAAAAATCAAGCTGAAATTGCCACTGAGTTAGGTCTAACCCAAGGTACGGTATCAAAACGTTGGAAGGAGTTAGTGCAGCGACTGGCAGATGCGTTGGGCTTATTACAGGAGCCGAGGAGAACGCCAGCGTTTTGTGCTTCTCGCGTATGTAAGACGCGACAACCAATACCAATGCTGAGGCAACTTGCAGAAGTTTAGGTGCTTGGGTGGCTAATGATGAGGATTGGCTAATGGGTACGGCACCATCTGTCGAGATTTGCTTAGGAACCATCACTGCAGATAATACGGCACTGCTTGTAAACCTGAGTAGTACAGGCAATTTCAATAGAGAAAGCACTCGCTTCGATAGTTGCAGTAACGTCTGTGTTCATGACCAATTGCGTAGACAATGCTCTCTTTCTGATGACATATGTCGGATTACATAAGAGAAAGTCTAGTGCTGAAGTCTCTTCTATTTCTTGTTTGTAGAAGATCGATTTTTGTGAATGGAGGTACAAAGCTTGTGCCTCATTCTGCGTGATACAGTATCAAGATAATCGACTTAGAAAGTTATTCAATATTGGGGGTGAATCCTACTGAATTCATTGCTTTTAATTAATAGTTCACGCCTGCTCAAATATTTTTCTGGAATTGAAAATACTTGTATTACTAGCATTTTTGTGTGTGATAAACGTTGCTTTAATATTGCAAATGCCGACGGGTATGTAACAAAATCATTTCTCTTTCTCTCTTCCGGCTGATGGCTGCTGCCTATCAATCCCGATATTATTTTTAGCAATGTCATAATTCTAGGGACGCAATACTTAAGATTTACCTTGAGGTTGTCAATCTAGAAACAGATCGATTAATGGCAACGAATGTATATTACGCCATTTTTAAGCGTAATCTCCGTGATAATTCATGCTGCTCAATAGTATTTACCCTTGACTTTTGAGTGAGTGCGCATCGAACTTATGACAGAGAGTAAATAGCTTGAGCTTTTACAATTTTTATATCATTAGTTAGATACAGGGGAAGAATGATGCCAGATGATATTTTGAAGAAAGATGTACCACAAAAAGATGTGCCAGAAATTGATCCAACGGAAATTGAAGACCCGAGAGTTGCGATCGCAGATAAAGATCGCTCCTTTTTGGAGAAAGTAATGGTGGATGGGGGATTTGGCGACCCCTATGATGCAAGAGACTTTACTGAAGTTGTATTTCGAGTCATGCGCGATCTGATGACAACTGAAGCGGCTGATCGCGTGGCTGACGAATTGCATGCAGAAGCAATGCCAACTGATGAAAAGGCACTGCAAATGGAAGTCACTGACCTGTGGAAAGATACTAATCCATTGGTTGGATTCTTGAGCCGGGTGCGTCCACCGTGGCAAGGGCCAGGAATCTTCAAAATTGATTCTGATCGCTTTTTCTTTCGAGTTGCCAACGAAGGTGGACTTGAAAGAGGCCCCGACCATAAAGATAGCGATCGCAAACAGGCTGTTAAAGCAGTGTTTTCGGCAACGAAACGGGAATTATCGGAAGAGCGTGTGCAGGAAATTGCCAGCTGGCTTCCTGAAGAGGGTGTTCGAGAACTTTGGGAAGCAGCCTAGTCACGTAAAAAGTTGAGTAGGGAAGAATCGCTTTTATCAATCTGATTCTTATTGCAAGTATTGCGCCCTATGGTTTTTGCCCTAGGATAGCGCTTTACTTTGCTGAAGCGTTTCCAGAGATTGTGCAGTACTTCCCCCTTATCGTATTCAGGTAACAGGTGAGCTTAACTCCTAGCTCGCCTGTTACTTGTGCGTATCTTCTGGGCCTTGTTCTGAGAGCACGCATAAGCGCTCTAACGCTGTGGAGATCCGCCCTTGCACCCTCCCTACAGTCATTGATATAAGGGGTAGGGTGTGTGGGCCTTGAGCTTGAATGTGCCGCTTGTGCTTTCGTTTCCTGGGTTCTAATGAAGAACCAATGGCTGTAGTGATGGATTGGGCAATGAACATCACACCCTTGCCTTGAGCTACGTCACATCCAAATCCAATCTGCAATGGGAGATTACTAAGTATCAACGATTTCGTAATCACGTTGCAGGGTTATTCTTATGAAAAAAGTTGCTCTTTCTCTTCTTGCTATTGCCACTCTGGGTTCTGCTTTAGTGGCACCGCTCAGCGCTAAGGCTGTTGAAATCAATCTAGGCCGTGACTTCAATATTAGCGTTGGTGAACGGCATTCTTCTTACGATGTGTTCTTCAAGCGCAATCGCTTCAGTGGTTGGCAATACTACGGCAGCTACGGCAGCAGCTACAAGGCTCAAGCGATTGTCTTCAGCCTTCAGGCTCAAGGGTTCCGTGCTTACTATTCACAACGCTAACTCGTTCCTAATTTTACTGTGATTTCTACTTTCTACTTTCTCTAGAGGTGAGCAGCGTCTATGCGGCTCACCTTTTGCCATATTTGTCCCTAGGTACTTCTGGAGTGGATTGTCGTTGAGGAGTATTGCTCAATCTCAGCACACGCTTGCTTGCCAGGATGTAGCTGACAATCTCTTGTAGTATTCTTTGGGCGATCGCACTGCCGCCAGTCTTCCTATTTTTAGTACCGGAGATTGAGCCACAACTGGGATTTAACCACCCTGTGAAGAACAAGTCTCAAGTTCCAAGAATTCAAAGGGTGTCCACATCGCGACACTGAGTGTCTCACGAATACTCAATAGCACTTTATCCATCGTAATCAGAGGCGCACCCGTCGCATCTGAAAGTGCTGCAAACTTAATGTCTGCCTTGTCGGGAATGTGCTGAAACTTGTCGACCAGGAGTACTCCGTCATAGCAGTTTTCGGGACGGAATAATACGGCGATCGCCTGCCAAGACAAGGGTGGAATGTTACCCACAATGAATGCCGCCTCTGCCCGCGTTTGCTCAGTCCAAACCATTTGTAGCTGTCCACAACGTACCTGCTCCACAATTTGAGCGGAGTGGCTTCTGGGTTTGAAGCCTGATGCCACTAAGACGTTGGTGTCAATCACAACTGCTGAGGGACGCATAATGCGAGATGCTTGCTTCCAAAACCCTTATTGTACGGGCTGAATCATTGCTGGGCACTATGCACGGCCCTGACAAGGGCACTCCCCTCAGTATTCTGCATGACTATACAACGGTGGTAGAGCGGGTCTGACACAGCCCCATCTTCAACCCATGAGCATTTTCACCCGCACTTTAAGATTGAGGGCGATGAGAGCTATTGCATCACTTGTGCTGAAGCCCTTTGTTTCGAATCTGTCCCAACTCCTTTTTGTGAAAATTTACAAAAAATATCTGAATGTTATAAGTTCGAAACAATGCCAACCGCTAAAGTCGATAGTATTCTAAATTGGTCAGGCCTCTTTAACTGAGAATGGGATCGATATGAGCGTTGAAAATGCCCCTTCCTCTGTCAGCAATCCGGCTTCTGCCGAAAAATCTCGTGACTTGGTCAAGCTGCTACAAGATAAGAAAATTAGTAAAGAACGGTTTTTCAAGGTTATAGAAAGTGACTTATTCCGGGAGAGCTATCCCGAAATTAAACTTCTTATGACTTATATCTCGACAAGCCATCTGTCTCGGGATGAGTTCATAGATTTTATGAATAATGTCGATATAGAGTACATTATTGAAAATAATGACACGCTCAAGCGGTTCGCAGACTACTACCAAGAAAATGAGGGTGTTCTGACGAATTTCTCTAATTTATTCAGCAATATCTACGTTTTTAACAATATTCCAAAGATTAGAGATTTTATTGGTTTCCTTGAATCGAGCGCAGTCGATATTCAAGAAGCACGTAAATATAAAACACTGTTGAATGATTATTTCTTCTATGTGCATTTTGTTGACCTCAGAATCATCATTGATCTCCTGAGTCAGTTGCAGTTTACAGACACAGAAGTACAATCTCTGATACAAGATGGGCATATTGAACAGCAGTTCCACGCCCTTGAATCTCTCATTGATGCAATCAAGCAGAAAGATGAAGAAATCCGAGCTGCGCGGGAATACCTGGACTATCTACAACAAAACCTCAAAAATGAGGAAAGTAAGCTCACCCAACTCTTAAGCGATCGCGAAACCCTGAACCAGCAGTTAGAAGGGGCGTGAGTGTACTCTCAAAGAGGAATGGGTGCGCTGGAGCGATTACCCTTTAGCCGTGATCGAGATCACCAATTGTGGCCTCTGTTCATCACCTAATAGTCGTTGAAGTCCAGCGATGATTGGCTTATAGAACGTTTCAAGCGCATCTCTTAGGACTTCATAATGACTCGGCAATTGGTTCGCTATATGGCACTATCTGCGGCATTCGTCGTCAGCCTGCCATTTGTTGTGAGCCATTCGGCCTTGGCATCGAGGGGTAGTCTCAGCTATCCCTCCCAAACTCTTGCTAAATCTGATAGACGCGCCAAGCTCGATCCCAAGCTACTGGGAGTGCCGCCTGCTCCTCAACCGATAACGGGCAAGGCTCGCTCTTATTCCAGTGCTTCTCGCGAAATTGGGTACGATCTGAGAACCAAGGCGGTCAAAATTGTCTCTCTGCCGAGGGTACGCACTACCCTACGTCAAGCTATCGAACCGAGCAGTCCGGGGTTTGATACTGCCGATCAACAGGAACCCCGTATTAGACGCAACTCTCAAAGTGCCCTTGATACGCATAATCGCGTTCTCATCACCCGTACCACTGCTTCTCCTTGGCGTGTGCTGACGAAGCTGTACATGACCTTCCCCAATGGACAAATGTATAGCTGTTCCGGTACTCTCATTGCGGCCCAGTATGTGTTGACAGCAGGTCACTGCATTTATCGCCCTGACGAGGGGGGATGGGCAAAAAAGGTAGAGGCTATTCCTGGCTTGAATGAGACCTACAAGCCCTATGGCTCTGCGTTCTCGACCAAAATTCGCACCTTTGTTGCGTGGACGAGTGCGCAAGATGCCAATTACGACATTGCCCTCGTCACCCTAGATCGTGCTATCGGCAATACTACAGGTTGGCTGGGGTATGGGCACTTTTCTGCGCTGAATGGCGTGACAGGGAATTTGGCTGGATATCCAAGCGATCAAGGGGGGGTGAATCTTTACTATCATGCTGGCCCTCTGTCTAAGGCTACGCCTCAGCAGTTGCATTACCCCATCGAAGCCTACAGCGGCCAAAGTGGTAGCGGCATCTACCGGATTTATACCCCAAGCGGGGGAACCCGTGGGCGATATGTATTGGGCGTGCATAGCGCTACCAATGGTGACTCTAATATTGGTACTCGCATTGATGCTTACAAATTCAATGCTTTAGAGTCTTGGATTAGCAGCGGGAGCTAATTCCCAAACTGGCTGATCTTCGCAGCTTAGTGAAACACTCTTTGCTAGATCGGCAATTGACAGAGCCTTGACCCTGCTGGCGTGCAACTAAGCAGGGTTAACCGTTACTCCGACCACACTCGCTTGAGTTTCAAAGTCTGGTGCCACAATCCGAATGGTACTTCCAACCCGAACCCGCTTGAGGCCGATGAAGTAACCTCTGTCATTGGCGTAACCTTGGCTTTCGAGTTGCAGCATCAGGTTTTTACTAAACTGCATTTCTGGACGGGGGTCTGTTTGTGCTTGTACGGCCCCAGTGCGCAGAGTGGCAGTGACGGAGTTGGGTAATGCAGTGGCTTGTTTAACCCGAATGGGTTCTTCTGGGGCGTTGTCTACAATGACATGGAAAGTAGCACCTGGCTGAAAGCGTGCTTCTGCTTCTGTATCTTTAATCCCTGATACTGTTGCTTCGATTGCAATGGGTTTGGACGACAATCCGACTTTGAGCAATGGCAATCCTTCAGGCCCAGGCCAGAGAAACAAGTAGATTAAGGTGGCGACGAGAATGGCGATCGCCCCTAAGTTAATCCATAGCGTTGGTGCTGAACGATGGGGGAAGGATGTCACATTCGCCTCTTTTGCACTGATGGCAACTATTGCCACGGCCTACGGAGGTTTATCCTATCAGACTCTCACTAATTTTGTGCGGTATAGGCTGGATCGGTGCTGGCTTGAAGGGTCGTGGGATCTTCTTGATCGGCGATGTCTAGCTCATTATCAGATTGGGGTGTGTAAGGGGCAAGGGGGGCACTTTGCAACAATTGATCTAGGGTTTGCAAAGCAGTATTGAGGGTGTCGCTGTTGAGGGTCTGATGCTGAAATTCTTTTAAGATCGACAGCATTAGCTTAAAGATGAATGGTTTTAAGGCCAACAGTCGATCAGTCGGTAGGGCAGGCAAACAGTGCAAAAAGCCCTGGGCGATCGCATCTGTTTGTTCAGCTTTTGGAATTTGTGTGCGGCTGCTATCGATGAGCAAAATCCGCACTGCGATTTTCTGAAGGCGACACCATTGGCAAAGGCTAGAAAGGTCTTCCTGAAAGGCTTGCATATCAAGGATCAGTAGAGGAGGTAATACATTGGCCGCAGCTTTAAGGGCAATCAGATTTTTGAGATCGACGCCCGGTACTTCCCAGCAAATATCAATCGCCTGAGAGAGCAAGAGTTCTTGCCAAATTTTGCCTTGAATGGCAGAGGTATGCACCATTAAGACTTGAGGCTTGTTAAGGGAGAGTTGCAGATTTGGGTTGGATACAAAGTGGTGCTTTAAGGTCAAGAGGGTGTTGCCAATGGTAATGCGATCGCCATGTTTCAGCAGTGCAGAGCCTACGATGGGCTGTTCGTTGAGTAGAGAGCCATTGCGGCTATTTAAGTCCCAAAAATAGCAATGCCGATCCCGATAGACCGTAATCGAAGCATGGAAGCGTGAGGCGTAACGATCTGGAATACGAATTAAATTGGTGCGATCTCGGCCAATACTCCACTCTTGATGCTCAATTAATTCAATTTGCCGTACGCCATCGGGGGTCTGAACAATGAGTTGAGGATGGGTCGCAGTGTCCACGATTAACCTACAGCCAAGGGAATATCCTCTAGTATGGAACCGCCTAAAACCAAAACAGACTCTGGCTTTAGAAAGATCTTGTAATTTATTCCATTCAAAGAATAAAGGTTGAAAGTTCTTGTTTTCAGGGGGCTGCTAGAGGGTGAAAAAAGGAGGCGATCGCTCATCCTGTACGAGAACTTGTGACCCGCTGACAACGCAAAACTATCCCTGTAATCGTGCCTAGATAAGAGATAGGAGGTATAGGGTCTGTTAGGTGCCCAAACCGTTTTATTTATTGGTTTTCAGCAGTTGCACTGATCCCGTTAATATGCATTGTAGAAAGCAGTGTTTGAGCCTCACTGATATCCATTTAGGGAGCCGTTGAGAGCGTCATGAGTTGGCTTCCTTCTTTGGATAGATTTAGTTGATCCGACAAACTCTATAAAGTGAGACGTAGTTTCATCTACAAATTGCAGGGGTTGGCTATTGCACCTTGAGTCGTTGGGATAACGAGTACATCAGCTTTTCTACACCCGCACAGCGCGCGTCCTGTGTTTGGGCTGATGATAGCGTTTCTACTCAGCAAGGGGCAAATGTGCTGAAACAACCCCCACCATTACAGCGATATGGAGCAGCAATTTTATTGCCCCTAATTGCGCTCCTGTTGATGCTATGGCTTGATCCACTTCTGGACTTAACGCAGGCTTCGTTCTTGCTATTTTTTGGGGCCATCACGCTGAGTGCCTGGTATGGCGGTCACAGCCCAGGCATTGTGACCACTGTCCTCTCGGCAGTGTTTGCCACGTATTTTTTCTTAGGCGCACGGTATAGTTGGAGCTTAACATTAGCCAGTGGGCTGAGACTCTTATTCTTTATCCTGCAAGGCTTACTGGTTAGTGTATTGGTTGGCGCGCTGCGGATCGCGCAAGCACAGGCTTATAAAAGCGTCCATCAACTTCAGACGACCGAAGCAGAAATTAGAGTTCTCAACCAGAACCTTCAACAACGCCTTGATGAATTGCACAGCAGTCAAGAACGGTTAAGAGCGGCTAATGAACGATTCCGGTTAGCTGCAAGTGCGGTAAAGTGCCTCATTTATGATTGGGATCTAGAGAGCGATCGGGTTGAAAGAACGGACGGACTCACTCGGCTGTTTGGTTATCCATTAGAAGTGGTTGAACCCACAGCTCAGTGGTGGGAAAATCGCATCCATCCAGAGGATAGGAAAGCAGTGCAGCTGCGAGCACAAGCGGTGCTGGCCAAGGAAGATTTTTTTTCTGCCGAATACCGCATTCTCAACCAAGCCAATCAATATGTTTACGTGTTGGATTGTTGTTTAGTCGCCGCACGCGATGCCAATGGTAAGCCTTCCCGTATTGTGGGGAGCACCACTGATATTAGCGATCGCAAGTGGGCAGAGCTACAGCTTCAAGAAAGTCAGCGGTTTGTGCAACAGGTTGCCGACTCCCTACCCGGAACACTCTACGTATACGACATGCTAGAACACCGCAACGTATACGTTAATCGCCAAATCGGCGAACTATTAGGATACACACCTGATCAAATTCAAGCCCTAGGAGACCAACTCTTTACGCAACTCCTTCATCCAGATGATTTAGCAACCATTGATCGGCAATTTGAGCGCTTGAATCATGCCCAAGCCGGTGAAGCAATTGATTATGAATACCGGATGCGCCATGCAAATGGCGAATGGTGCTGGCTCTGGAGTCGCAACACTGTTTCGACGCGCACAGCCGACGGGTTAGCCCATCAAGTGGTGGGGACAGCACATGACATTACGGCGCGCAAACAAACAGAAACGGAATTACAACAGCGAGAGCTAGAATTTCGCGCCCTCATTGAAAATACCCCCGATATTATTGCTCGCCATGATCGGGAACTGAGATATTTGTACATCAGCCCTAATATCGAACAGGCCGTAGGCGTTCCTGCACACAGAATCATTGGTAAAAAAGCGGCGCAGTTTGGTTTGCCTACTTCCCAGGCACAGAACTGGTATGCCGCTTTGCAACACGTATTTGAAACCGGAGAGCAATGTGCCATTGAGGCTGAGTTTCCTAACCCTGCTGGAGAGATACGCGTTTATCAAGCGCACTTTGTGCCTGAACTAATAGAAGAGGAAACCGTGAAAACGGTGGTGAGCTTTTCGCGAGATATCACTGAGTACAAGCGAGCCACCGATTCCTTGCGTCAGAGCGAAGAACGGCTCAGACTGGCAACGGAAGCGGCACAGATGGGAACGTGGGATATCGATCTCACCACTGGCAAAGCGATTTGGTCAGAACAGCATTTTACAGTGTTGGGCTATGCGCCCCATCCCACAGGCGAAGCCAGCGAGGAGATGTGGCAGAGCCGTATTCATCCTGATGATTGCGAACCAGTGGTTCAGGCTTGGCAACAAGCTAGGCTGGAACATCAACTGTATCGAACCGAATATCGCGTGATTCGAGCTGACGATGGGAAAGTAGCCTGGCTTAGAGCGTTAGGCAGTTTCACTTATGACAGCTCTGGACAGGCTGTTCGTTCCATTGGCATTGTGTTCGACATCACAGAACGCAAACAGATTGAAGAATCACTCCAAGAGAGTGAAGAGCGCCTGCATACCATCGCCAACAATGTGCCATCGATTGTGTGGATGGCCGATTCCGAAGGCACAATAATCTGGACCAGCGATGCTTGGTATGTCTATACAGGCCTGCCCCCAGCGCAAAATGCCCATGACTGGCAGCAGGTTTTGCACCCTGATGATCGGGAGCGATGTCTTGCACAATGGCAGCAGGCCCTTGAGCGGGGAGAACCTTATGAAATCGAGGTGCGGAACCGTTGTAAAGATGGGGAGTACCGTTGGTTTTTAACCCAAGCCATTCCCATGCGCAACGACCTGGGTCGAGTGACGGCTTGGTTTGGTTCAACCACCGATATTCATGGCCAAAAAATTACAGAAGTGGCACTGCGAGAGAATATGGCAGTGCTTAGTACCATTAACCAGGCAACGCCCATCTTGATCTATGTCAAAGACGAACAAGGGCGTCTCTTAATGGTAAATCCTGCCACTGTGCGTGTGATTGGTAAGCCAGAAACAGACATCATTGGCAAAACAGTACAAGATTTTCTCAGCCCAGAGACTGCCGCACCAATCGTTGAAAATGATCGCCGCGTCATGGAAACAGGACAGGTGGAGGTCTATGAAGAGATGGTGATTACACCGGATGGAGAACGCATTTTCCTGTCCACGAAGTCTCCCTATCGGGACGATCAAAATCGTGTGATCGGCCTAATTGGTGTCTCGACAGATATTACGGAGCGCAAACAGGCAGAAGTAGAGCGCGAGGAGTTGCTGCAACGGGAGCAGGCGGCACGTGAAGCAGCCGAACGCGCCAATCGCATTAAGGATGAATTTCTCTCGATTCTTTCTCACGAGTTGCGATCGCCTCTCAATCCCATTCTGGGCTGGTCTAAACTGCTGCAAGTCAAGAAGCTCAACGAAGCCAAAACAAAAGATGCACTGATGGCGATTGAGCGCAATGCTAAGTTGCAAACACAGTTGATTGACGACCTATTGGATATTGCTAAAATTTTGCGCGGCAAGCTGATTCTTAATCAGGCACCTGTCAATCTGGCCTCTGTGGTGAGTGCAGCTCTAGAAGTGGTCAGTGCAACGGCTGAGGCAAAATCGATCTCGCTGAAATCGACATTGTCAGATACGGTTTTCGTCAAAGGCGACAATGCCCGTCTCCATCAAATCATTTGGAATTTATTGTCTAACGCGATTAAGTTCACGCCCAATGGGGGGCGGGTAGAGGTTCGGTTGGCGCAAGAAGATGGCGTGGCACATATGAGTGTGACCGATACGGGCAAAGGCATCAGCTCAGAATTTTTGCCCTACATCTTTGAATCCTTCCGCCAAGAAGACACTTCGATTACGCGTAAACATGGCGGGTTAGGGCTAGGTCTCTCTATCGTGAAGTACTTAGTCGATGCCCACGGTGGCACCATCTTCGCGAGCAGCAAGGGTGAAGGACAAGGCGCAACCTTTACCGTTACGTTCCCCTTGCTTGAGGGTAAATCGAGCCTACCTCCAATAGACCTTCCGGCACCGCTTGCGGTTGACCTGACTGGAATTAAAGTTTTAGGGGTTGACGACAATGAGGATGCCCGAGAGCTACTCTCATCGCTCTTGTCTGGCTATGGTGCAGAGGTTACGGTTGCAGCATCTGGGGAGGAAGCATTATTCCTCCTGGATCGCTTTGTTCCCCAAGTTTTGGTCTGCGATATCAGTATGCCGGACATGGATGGATATACACTCTTGCAGAAAATTCGGTCTCTTCCTGCGGCTCAAGGCGGAACGGTTCCGGCGATCGCACTTACAGCTTATGCCAGACAAGAAGACTATCAGCGTGCCCTAGCGTGTGGCTTTCAGCGGCATATGGCCAAGCCTCTAGAGCCCGAACGGTTGACCATGCTGGTTGCAGAACTTGCCCTGTCATCGTAGCGAAAGCCCCACGAGTGGACTGGAAATCTTGAGGGCTAAGTATGCGATCGCCCGAGGGGAAATCTTATGCAGTCTCTCGCTGAAGGGTGGCAGGATATTTTTCTGCCCTCTGAACATAAGGCAAAGTCGTATACCACTCTCTTTCGGGTGTTGGAGACACAAATGCGCCAGCAAACCCTTGGTGAAAGCACTATACGACAGGATGTCAATAGTTCAGATAATTCCCCCGTACAGCAGTCTAAGCTAGCGGTTGTAACGCAAAATCCTAGGACAGGAAAGGGCGAGGCAGGCTAGAAAAGACGCTTGATTGAGACACAAGCCATCATCGTTTTTCGTTGATCAAGGTATAACCGTAGAATTACGGATCTTTTATTAAGTAATGCAAACATGAGGACAAAAATCCGTTTGATCTTTGCCTCTTTTTGATGGTCTCAATTTTGGGTTGGCCTTAAATGGGCTAGTCGGTTCCACCCCAGCGCCACCGTGGATTGCCTTGCAGTACTTCTTTGCGCAGAATAGCAGTAGTCAGGTTATTGGCATCCTGCGTTCCCGTGGTGTCCAGGATGAGGTACACCTTGCCCTTGAGGAACTGTAGGCGTAAGTAGGAATGACCCGTAAACGTTTTGCCATCCACGACACTCATGCCTGCGGTGGCAGTGCAGTTTTGGTATGGGGGCTTGAGGGTGCCTACCCAGGTGGTGCTAAAGGTATCCACTTTGGCAATGGTAACTTGTGTGGCGATCGCACTCAACATTGCCATTCCATCCCACTCAAATCCGCCTTCACGGTAAGGGCGTGCCGTTTCATAGGCAACGATCTTGTCCGGACATTTCGCTTGCGCTGCATCAATCGTTGCATGGGGACGCATCTCAATGGTTACTGCTGAAGCAATGCTGCCCCAACCCAACCCCAAAGCACCTGCAATACCGACCACCGCTCTAGTGATACCCATACAAATCACCTCATAAACATCGCTGGGGCAACGCGAGTCTCTGGCAAACCCGATCTCTTGCTAAATCAGAGATTTACGCCTATTTTCCTTTTCTGAGAGAGTAACACCAAATTCAATGGCCCCCTGAATCATTAATGATTTTTCCATTGCAGCAGAACAGAGCCTGTAAGGGGATGGGGGCAGCTAGCAAAAAAACTCCCAGTTCCCTTGACGCAGTCCCGTGTGCATCGTCATAAATGAAAGGGTAGACGGCGATCGCTGTGGATATCTGAACAAAATACGAGTTGCGAGATACATTTTGATGGGTACTCAATCCACTGCAAAAACACTGTTCATCTTTGCTTCCATGGGTGGTTGGCTCCTTGTCGGTGCAGCCCTAATGTACCTGTCCCCCTTTTTGGCAGACTGGCTAATTGCCTCCGAACGCACCCATGCATGGATAGAAAATCTCAGCCGCAGCGGCTACAAACCCCTTTGGGGTACTGTCGGGGGTTCAATAGCTTTGAGCGTAACTTCCCTAGGCAATCTCATCTGGTATCGGCACTTTGATGGCAAAATTTAGCACCTCTGCTGGTGCAGTTTGAGCCCCGAAGTGTAAGCCTATCCCCTGGGATCTCCTCGCTCTCAATCAATTTGCAAATTTGCTGCCACGATACGATTTCGTTACAAAAGAACCAGTTAGAGTATTAAAAATTTGCTTAGCATATTGACTAAGCATTTTTGCTTAACTGTGTGGGTAAGCCAAAGGAGTAATTGGGCTGGATGAACGCTGCCGAGCAAGCTACAAGTCCTGAAGCGGCCACTAAGATTGCAGCCGTTGTCGATCTGTTTAAGCGTCATTTTCCATCGGTGAAGGCTAACCTGACCCCTTGGGCGAACGATCCAGATACCCAAGAATGGGTTGACCCAGATTCCCTCGACATTGGCTTCAACTTGCCCGCAGGTCAAACTCTGGTCCAGATTAGGCTGCACGAACATCGTCTAATTGGCGTAGAAGCCGCCTGCTTTGGCCCCTTGGGCCATCAACGTTGGCGCTTTTCTACCATTGGAGACTGGACCTTTAGCGGCAGTCATCCGCCTGCCAATGGCTTTCAAGAAACCCTGAGGCAGGTGTGCAAAGAGCTCTTTTTACTGTTTAATGGTTCAACTCCAGACTCCGCACAAGGTGAATAGGCGATGACTCAGTTGCCTCAGTCTCAACGGTTGAAACGTGAAACAGAAATGGCGTGGCTGCGATCGCTCACGCCGTACCTCTTCTTAGCACCCGCCTTAGCCGTACTGACCTTAACGGTATTTTGGCCTGCCATCCAAGCCTTCTACCTCAGCTTCACCCGGTTTGAATATGACCTCACCCAAGCACCACAATGGGTCGGGTTTGCCAATTTTCAAAAGCTATGGCGCGACCCCATCTTTTGGAAAACCTTAGTCAACACCCTGCTCTATCTCCTGTGCGTCGTACCCATCTTGGTCGTCCTCTCTCTAGGGCTTGCAATATTGGTGAACCAGCAGATCAAAGGCATTCGCTGGTTTCGTACGGCCTACTATACCCCTGTGGTCATCTCAATGGTGGTTGCTGGAATTGCCTGGAAGTGGCTCTACGCGTCCAATGGCCTCCTGAATCAGGCCATTCAAGCGCTGGGACTTGGCTCCGGTGTGCCTTGGCTGACCAGTCCTAACCTGGCCCTGTTTAGTGTCATGGCCGTTACGGTTTGGAAAGGGTTAGGGTACTACATGGTCATCTATCTTGCTGGGCTCCAAGGCATCCCAGCCGACCTTTACGAAGCAGCAGCCATAGACGGTTCCGATGGTTGGCAGCGTCATTGGGATATTACGGTGCCTCTGATGCGTCCCTACGTATTTTTGGTTGCCGTAATTTCTTCAATTTCTGCCACCAAGGTCTTCGAAGAAGTCTTTATTATGACTAAAGGAGAACCGCTCAATAGTTCCAAAACAATTGTCTACTATCTCTATCAGCGGGCTTTCCAGGATCTAGAAATGAGTTACGCTTGTGCGATTGGACTGGTTCTGTTTGTGATTATCTTTGGATTATCGATTTTAAATCTGAAATTAGGCCAAATGCGGGCCTAAACAAATCCATTCTCTAGAACAGGCTACTGCGGCAATTGGGTGGACTCAAGATCCAAAACGTACTAAAATCCACCACGACGACATCTATATAACTCCCCTAAGTACACGCGAGGAATCTATCGGTGAAAGCCCCCTCCTTTTTCTCATTTGGTCGTCAGTCCCGCGATATTGGGATTGACCTGGGCACTGCAAATATTCTGGTCTATGTCTTGGGCAAGGGGGTTGTAGTCCAAGAGCCTTCGGTCGTAGCCATCGATCAAAACACCAAGCAGCCCTTAGCTGTGGGTGAAGAAGCAAAGCGCATGGTGGGGCGTACCCCAGGTGCAGTCACAACCATTCGTCCCCTGCGAGATGGGGTTATCGCTGACTTTGAAGCCACTGAAATGATGCTCAAGCATTTTATCCGACGCGTTCATGGGGGACGAACCGTGGGAGGGTTTCGTGTTGTCGTTGGCATTCCCAGCGGGGTAACGGGGGTTGAACGACGTGCCGTGATTGATGCCGCTACCCAGGCAGGGGCACGAGAAGGCGATGTTCAGTTAATTGAAGAACCGGTTGCAGCCGCTATTGGTGCAGGCTTGCCCGTGACCGAACCCACAGGCAGCATGATTGTTGACATTGGTGGCGGTACCACTGAAGTGGCGGTGCTCAGTTTAAGCGGTGCCGTAATTAGTGAATCCGTGCGCGTGGCTGGGGATGAACTCACGGATTCCATCACTCAGTACATGAAAAAAGTACACAACTTGGTCATTGGTGAGCGTACAGCAGAAGAAATTAAGCTCCGAATTGGGTCCGCTTATCCCACCAATGACAATAATGAGGCCAGTATGGAAGTTCGAGGGTTGCATCTACTCTCAGGACTGCCACGCACGGTACTCGTCAAGGGGCCAGAAATCCGCGAAAGTATGAGCGAACCGCTCGCGTCCATTGTGGAAGCAGTGAAGCGCACCTTAGAACGCATTCCACCGGAATTGGCAGGAGATATCGTGGATCGAGGCATTGTCCTGGCTGGGGGTGGAGCGTTGCTCAAGGGTCTTGATAAACTTGTAAGCCACGAAACAGGAATCGTTGTGCATATCGCAGAAGATCCCCTGAGTTGTGTGGTTTTAGGGACAGGTCGAATCCTCGAAAACTTCGACAAACTCTCCCGTGTGTTTAGTAATGGCCCTATCAGCGTTTAACCAAAAAAAGTGAGGATCAACAAATTTTGGCGGTGGTGGGACCAGAATCGGTCTGCACTGTTGCTTGCGCTCTTGGTCTTATGTGTTGCTGTGTTCGTCAAAACCACGCAAGGGTTAGGGCTGCTGGATTTGCGCCGATCAATCGCAGGGCCATTTCAGTCCGATGGGTCTAAGCAGCAAGTGCTCATTGATGCTCAAACGCAAGCGCTTCAGACTCAGGTACAAGAGCTAGAAGGGCAAAACCAAGCCTTGAGAGCGTTACTGAATCTGTCGCCGTTACCAGGCTACAAAAAAGTTGCTGCCCCTGTTGTGGCCCGTAGTGGCGATAGTTGGTGGCAACAATTCATTCTGGGCAAGGGAAGCTTAGAGGGGATTCAAGTTGATGCGGTTGTGGTTGCGCCAGGTGGTTTGGTGGGACGGGTGATGAGCGTGAGCCCCACAACCAGTCGTGTTTTACTGGTGAGTGACCCAACGAGCAAAATCGGTGTGACAGTGAGCCGTAGCCGCCAAGTGGGGATTTTAAGTGGCCGCTTGAATCGCTATGGCGTTGTTGAGTTTGAAAATTTTGAGAAGACGATTGATATCAAGCTCAATGATGCGGTGGTGACTTCAACCCTCAGCAGTCGTTTTCCGCCTGGAATTGCCATTGGTCGTGTGAGTGAGTTGCACTTAGATCGACGACCCATTCCGCAGGCTGTAGTAGAGTTTACGGTACCCATTGAAACGGTGGAATGGGTCAATGTGTTAACGCATGGCTAAGCCTCTTAGACTCTGGTCACGTCCTGCTTTATTCCAGTTAAACGTGCTGATCTTGATTGGCTCGACGGTGCTCTGTTTACTGTTACAGTTGAGCCGCTTGCCTGGAATGATTCTCTTGGATGTGACGCCCAATTGGTGCTTGATTTGGGTGGTGACTTGGAGCATTAAGCGATCGCCCTTACAAGGTCTGATTGCTGGCATGGCCTTGGGCCTGATCCAAGATGGCATCACGGCGCCTAGTCCCACCCATGCCTTAGGCTTGGCGATCGCTGGCTATATCACCAGTACGCTTGATGTTCGGCGGTGGGTTGACGAAGATTTTATCTGTGCTGCGCTCATCGTCTTTATGATGGCGCCTGTCGTAGAAGCAGTATTTGCTGGCCAACTGGCTTTGCAAGGAGTATGGGATTCTCAGCAGATTTGGACCCATTTGCAGCAAGTAAGCCTGAGTTCCGCCATCATCAGTAGTTTGTGGACTCCTTTGGTCTACGTGCCCCTGAATCGGTGGTGGGAACGATTGCACGATCTACTGCACAGTCGTTAGTTTTACCCTGTGCCCCGCCTTGAATCACTTTAATGAAGGGGATTCACCGTAGAAACAGAAGCGCCGTTTTGCTGACCTGACCCTGCCAAAGCTGAGATGCTAGGGGATCGCAGGGATGTCGGACCCACCACTGTAACCAAGAATCTGCACAAAAAACGTCATAGATTATGCCAATTTAGCTCCTGGAAATCCGTTAAAGTGGAGAGTAGCGAAGTCCAGGCGAAAGATAAAGATGTCTCCGACACTGAATTTGAGCGAAATCGTTCATCCCAATCAACTGCACGGGTTATCGATACCCCAGCTCAAACATATTGCCCACCAAATTCGAGATAAGCACCTGCAAACGGTGTCGACCAGCGGAGGTCATTTAGGTCCTGGTCTTGGCGTTGTAGAGCTGACCTTAGCGCTGTACTACACCTTAGACCTTGATCGCGATAAGGTGGTTTGGGACGTTGGGCACCAGGCCTATCCCCATAAGCTCATTACAGGTCGCTATCACAATTTTCATACCCTGCGCCAAAAAGATGGGATCGCAGGATATCTCAATCGCAAAGAAAGTCATTTCGACCACTTTGGTGCAGGTCATGCATCAACCAGTATTTCAGCGGCCTTAGGTATGGCCTTGGCCCGCGATTTGCAAGGCGATAACTACAAAGTTGCAGCCATTATTGGAGACGGCTCCTTGACTGGGGGAATGGCCCTGGAAGCCATCAACCATGCAGGTCACTTGCCCAAC
>DATNQK010000693.1:0-3372 GCA_036704065.1 Stenomitos sp. | reverse complement strand
CCTTCTTCGGGGTGTAGAACCGTACGGGCCCGAATCGAGAGCTGCGCGCTTTGGCGACCTAATCGCCCTGGTGAGAACAAGTTAATGGCGGCTTGTTGTAAGGTGGCTTCCAGTTGAGGCCGCGTAATATCGGGTGCTACCGCAATAACCGTTTGAGCTGCACCTGTGTCATAGACCAAGGTGTAGCGGGTGGAATTGGGCACAACTGTTTGGGTGAAGGGAATAAAGCTCAAGGACAGTAAACCGACGGTTAAAACGCCCATAAAGCCTGTTGTGCCGACTAGGCGAAAGCGGAGGCTCCACCCCAATACAAAGGCCAAACCCGTTAATGCACCGATGGCTAGCGTCGCAATGGCGCTCCACTGGGTATAGGTTAAAAAATCATCCGGGCTGGGCATTATTCATCCTCATTCGATACAGCTACAGCGTCGTCTGTTGCCACAGATTGTTCTAGGGCGGCTTTGAGGGTGTGCCAAGTTAGGGTTGCGCATTTAATGCGCACGGGGAACTGGGCCACACCTTGCATGACGTTAAGCTTCCGCAAGTTTCGCGGAAACTCTGCTGCTCCTTTCATCATATTTTGGAACTGCTGCACCATTGCAATCGCTTCGTCAATGGTTTTGCCACGAACAGCATCCGCCATCAGATCGGCAGATGCCATGGCGATCGCACATCCCTCGCCTTCAAACTTGACCTCTTCAATGGCATCGCCCCCTGCATTGAGCCGCACTGTGATGTCAATGGTGTCGCCGCAAGAGGGATTATGACCGCGCTGATGCCGATCTGCCGGGTCGGTTGTGCCCCGATGTTTGGGTTTTTTGTAATGCTCCAGGATGACTTGTTGGTAGAGTGTGCGCAGATTATCTAAAGCCATGGCCAACGCGATGTTAGATGAACAATGTCAAGACACACCTTCAACTCTAGTGTGTTTGGGCAGGGATTGGGATGTTTGTGCCTAGACGATACGCCTCATTGCGACGGCCTGCGGCGCTAAAATCGATGAATCAGCGCACGTTGAGAGTGTCACAATAAGGGGCAAGGGTAATTTTGGCAACAAGGAGACCAGATGAAGTGGACTAGCGCGCTTTCAACTCGTCCCTCGCTTGAGGCAGCGGTTAATGAAGTCGTAGAACGCGCTCAGGCATCTTTGGGGCAACCGGCTGACTTGGCGTTTGTGTTCATTTCTGATGCGTTTGCCAGCGAGTACACTCGCCTGATGCCGCTCCTCAAAGCACAGCTTGGCGAAACCCCCATTGTGGGCTGTAGTGGCAATGGGGTGATCGGTCAACGCACCCCCGAGAGTGCCGAAGAAATCGAGGATGGGCCTGGAATTGCGTTGTCCCTGGCGGTGTTGCCAGAGGTACGCATTCGTCCGTTTCATCTGCGTTCTGAACAATTACCCGACCTCGATAGTTCTCCAGAGCGCTGGATAGAATTATTTGGTGTGCGACCCGAAGAGAAACCGCACTTTGTTTTGTTTTCAGATGCTGCAAGTGCTCGGATCAATGATCTGTTACAAGGGCTGGACTATGCCTATCCGCAGTCGGTCAAGGTGGGTGGGTTGACGGCAGGTTTGGCTTCTTTAGGTGGCAGCGGCTTATTTTGCAATGGTCGTCTCTGTCGAGAGGGGACAGTTGGTGTGGCTCTGAGCGGCAACATCATGGTCGAAACCATTGTGGCTCAAGGGTGTCGTCCGGTTGGCCCGTTGCTGCGGGTGGCGGAATCGGATCGCCATGTGTTGCTACAAGTGGAAGCCCATCCAGAGGGTGATCGCTGGGAAGGTTCGACGGTCGATACCAAGGTACAAACTGCCCTAGAGGCTTTGCATCGTGCCCTGGATACCCTTAGCGATGCAGATCGGGCGATGGCGCAAAATGCATTGTCTATCGGCATTGTTCGAGATGCCTTTAAGTCCAAGTTAGAAGCAGGCGATTTTCTGATTCGCAATCTGATTGGTGTGGATCCTCGAATTGGGGCGATCGCGGTGGGAGATCGGATTCGGCCAGGGCAGCGCGTGCAGTTTCATCTGCGGGATGCTGCTGCCTCAGCAGAGGACTTAGAAACCTTGTTGTTGCGGTATCGTTCTCAGTCACCACCTCAACCGCCTGCGGGAGCGCTCCTGTTTGACTGTGTGGGCAGAGGCGAGCACTTTTATGGGCAACCCAACTTCGACACCGAACGATTTGCCGCCCATTGTCAGTCCACGCCCGTCAGCGGCTTTTTTTGCCAGGGTGAAATTGGCCCTATCAGCAATTCAACGTTTCTCCACGGTTACACCGCTGCCTTTGGGCTGTTTCGCCCCCTACGGCCTGCGGGTGCTACGCTATAACCGATGCCGCAATTTAGGTTTATGCTTGACTTCCTGACCTCATGCGTGGATTGATTACTGGCGGGACTTACCCGCTCCAGGCGCTTGTCTTATTCGTGCGCAAGCCGAGTTTATTAACCTATCTCATTGCGCCGCTCGCACTGAATATTGTCTTAGGGATTGGCTTATATTGGGGGCTTTTTCAGCCCAGCTGGGCATGGGTGAATACTCAACTCAACGAGTTTGCCTTGCAGTTAGATCAATGGGTGGCTGGTTTGCCCCCTTGGCTGGGCTTCTTGGATGAGGTGGGCCTAGGGTTGGGATGGACGCTGCGGCTGCTGTTGATTGTGGGGTTATTGCTGGTCATTGGCTTTTTGCTAGCCCAATTTGGCACATTGTTGGGTGCGCCTTGGTACGGAAAGCTTTCGGAGCGAATTGAGCAGCTGAAAACCCAGCAGCTTACGGTGGTAGAGGTCGGCCCGATTCAAGACGTTGCTCGGGCCATCCAGTTTGAGTTAAAGAAACTGGTCTTGCTCGTGGGGATTGGCGGTTTATGTTTGGGGTTGAACTTGCTGCCAGGGTTTGGCTCGATGGTGGCTAGTATTGGCGGTATTGGATTAGCAGCCACGTTGGTTTGCCTCGATTTTCTCGATTCGCCCCTTGAACGCCGTCGCTTGCGGTTTCGCCAAAAGCTAGGGCTGATCATGGGTGCGCTGCCGGCTACCGCCAGCTTTGGTTTAGTGTGTTTATTTTTAGTCAGCATTCCGCTGTTGAATCTGATTACGGTGCCGATTTGTGTGGCTTCAGGGACGCTATTTTTTTGCGATCGCCTATGGCCGAAGTATTTTCAACCCCCCTCCGATTCTGCGTAGCAAAATAGAGACGGTATAGTAGTTGGGTCGAATTGCTGTGCAGTGTCACCGTCGATGAAACAAGCCTCGCTGTTTTCAGATCTAGAACTCAGGCACATTCGCCATTCCAGTCTCGAAGAGACGCCGTCGTTGGAAATTGGCGCGACTGCGCTTCAAGGCTGGAAGCAACGGATTTTTGACTATCAAGCCCAA
>DATNQK010000692.1:0-2412 GCA_036704065.1 Stenomitos sp. | reverse complement strand
ACCTTTGCTGCGGCGATCGCACGACTGCCGGAGGATTTTCCAGCGGTGCGGGTGGTGAATCTGTTGCAGCTACAGCAGCAGTTGGCCATTGATACCTATGCCGAGACTGTGCTGGCTCATGCCCAGGTGGTGATTGTGCGCCTGATTGGCGGACAGCCGTATTGGAGCTATGGGCTAGAAGTGGTTGAAGAAGTGGTCCGGAGCACTGGCGCTACTCTGATCGTGCTGCCAGGGGATGAGCGACCCGACCCCACCTTGCTCAGTCGTTCCACGGTTGCCCTGAGTGCGGTGAATCAGGTGTGGCAATACTTTATTGAGGCGGGACAGGATAACTATCGCAACCTGCTGGGCTTTATGGCAGCCCAGTTTCTGGGCTGTGACACGGCCTATGCGCCGCCTCAGCCCGTAGAGCGGATCGGTTTGTACCGATCTGCCGAGTTTCCGCAACCTGGGGCCAAGGGCGCTGGGATTCTGTTTTACCGTGCGCACTATCTGTCGGGCAATACGGCTGCCATTGATGCCCTTTGCGATGCGTTGGTTGAAGTCGGTTTAGCACCTGTTCCGATCTTCGTCTCGTCATTGAAGGAGCCAGATGTTCAGAAGATGCTGGTTCGCTACTGTCGCAGCGGTGTGGATGTCTTGCTCAATACCACCAGCTTTTCCTTGGCGAGCTTAGATGCGGATGCCCCTCAAGTCGACCTGTGGCAAACCCTCAACGTCCCTGTTTTTCAAACCATCTTAAGTGGCGGTTCACGAGAGCTGTGGTCTACGAGTACCCAAGGATTAACGCCCCGCGATATGGCCATGAATGTGGCGCTACCGGAGGTGGATGGCCGTATCATTACGCGAGCCGTTTCTTTTAAGGCCGTGCAAGCCCGTAATACGGAGTTGCAAACCGATGTGGTGGTGTATGAACCGGAGCGATCGCGCATTGCATTTGTGGCACAGTTGGCCGCCAAGTGGGTGCAGCTCAAGCACACCCCCATTGCCGAGCGTAAAGTGGCTTTAATTTTGGCCAACTATCCCAACCGAGATGGACGCATTGCCAACGGTGTCGGGCTAGATACGCCTGCCAGTTGTTTGGCGATTCTGTATGCGTTACGGGCCGCAGGCTATACCGTTGGCGAGCTGCCAACCACCAGCGATGCTTTGATGCAGTGTCTGACCGCAGGCACCACCAACGATGCCGAGGCAATTGGAACGCGTGCTGTGCGTCAAAGTCTATCCGCAGCGGCTTACCAAGCCCATTTTCAAACTTTACCGCCCACCATTCAGGTAGAAATGGAGGCACGTTGGGGCCAGCCTGATGCCGCAGAGTTTCCTATTGCAGGGGTGCAATTTGGCCATATTTTTGTGGGGATTCAACCTGCGCGGGGATACGATCTCGACCCCAGCTTGAACTACCATGCGCCCGATCTAGAACCCCCCCACGCCTATCTGGCCTTTTATCGTTGGGTGGCGGATGTGTTCGGGGCCAATGCTGTGGTGCATGTGGGGAAGCATGGCAACTTGGAATGGTTGCCTGGTAAGAGTGTGGCCCTATCGGAGACTTGCTACCCTGAAGCGGTGTTTGGCCCCATGCCGCACCTCTATCCCTTCATCGTCAACGATCCCGGTGAAGGCTCTCAGGCCAAGCGGCGATCGCAGGCGGTCATCTTAGATCATTTAACGCCGCCGATGACGCGGGCTGAACTGTACGGGGGGTTGCATCAAATAGAGCAGCTCATTGATGAATACTACGAAGCGCAAACCCTCGATCCAGGGCGCGTGGCTCCCCTGCGCGATCGCCTCGTGCAAGCCATCCGCCAAGAAAACCTGCACTGCGACCTAGGCTTCGCTAATGAGCTAAGCGATGTGGACATCGCCCAGATGTTGACCTCCACCGATGGCTATCTCTGCGAACTCAAAGAAGCGCAAATTCGTGATGGCCTCCATATTTTTGGGCAGTGTCCTCAAGGACAACAATTGCGAGATTTGGCGCTCGCTATTGCGCGCAATCCGAGTGCCAATCGCCTAGGGCTGACCCGTGCCATTGCCCAAGACTGGCTGCTCGACTTTGACCCCCTCACCACCGATTTGGGTGAGAGACTCCCATTCACTACTCCGTCGCGCTTGACAACCTGCCGCACGGTTGGAGATGCCGTTGAGGTGTTGGAAGCCCATGCCGCACAGTTACTGGAACAGCTCTTGGCTGGGGTCGATCCGGTGGAGGTAGGGCACCATACCCAAACCGAACTGGCTTGGGTGCGCGATCGCCTATTGCCGTCGCTGTACCGCACCCATCAGGAAATGTCGTCCCTGTTGCGAGGCTTAAACGCAGAATATATTCCCAGTGGTGCGTCTGGTGCCCCCACCCGAGGCCGTCCAGAAGTCTTGCCGACTGGACGCAATTTTTATGCCGTCGATATTCGG
>DATNQK010000691.1:0-1604 GCA_036704065.1 Stenomitos sp. | reverse complement strand
AAGGGTGGGGGCTTCTACCCCTTCGTCTAACAATGGGGCGACGGCGATTCAAAAACCGATTGATTCAAACGCCACAGCATCGTCTGCTCGGTTCTTTTGTCAACTTTGGAGCGGTGAGTACACGGTGATGTACAACCCCGAAAGCAGGCCCAAAGAAGTGTTTCCCTGGGCAGTTCCCAAAGATTTAGGCGGTGGCTGGTCTGCCGAAAAACGCTGCGGCGAAATTAGTCGGCGGTTGGAAGAGTATCGTCCTGACGGGTTGGCGGAACTCAAGACCTCAACCCTCAATGGCTACAACATTGTTTGCGCCACCTCGGAGTCGAATCCGGCTTGTCGCATCGTCTTTACGGTTCCGCCTGGTATGGACCCCATTCTGACCCGAGATTCTGTGTTCCAAAATCTGACGGTGGCGGATGGGGGAACGATGACGCAGGGGGTCAATACCTATGCCAGTGTGGGTGGAGACTCGCTCAACCTAACGGATGACTTGGTGAATATCGGACTTTCGCTATTAGGCAGTCGATCATCCAATGTGACGAGCTTTGCTGATCAGAACGCCATTAACTTACGGCCTCACTTAGACCCAGCAGATGGGGGTACCGGAACCGCAATGGATCAAGGCGTTCGAGTTCGGAAACCCCTACGCTTAAACCCTAATCGCTTTCGTTAGAGTAGAGAAAGACAAGCATTGAATATTCGGGAAGCACTGATTATGGCAAGCTATTTTTCGATTTTAAGAAACTTAGGTGCGGCGAGATATCCCTATAACCTCCCAACTGGTTTGCATATTCTGGATCCCGATACTGGGTTATATTTGCCTAAACGTCCTCGTTTCCTTCAATTCAAGGGGAAAAAAACGTCAGAGACTGGTTTTCGAGTTGCTTTAATGCCGGAGATTTATATCAGGTAATTAACTTGGTTAGAAATTTAAAGTACTTCGCCTTTCGAACAAAAAGAATCCTCAGGACATTGGTTACAATGTAACGCTATAAGGTTTGACTGTTGGTTCTTTTTCAAGAAGGCAACAATCATCTATCCAATGTAGTAGGGCGTTTAGTGCGCGATCGCGATACGCCCCATAACGCTCTTGCTTATTGCGAATGCGCTGCCCTAGCTCAGGCAAAATGCCAAAGTTGGGCGGCATGGGTTGGAAATGTTTGGGCGAAGCTGAACTAATAAAATCAAAGAGCGCTCCACCCATCGTCAATGGCGGCATCACTAAGGGCGGCAACCCTTGCACCAGACGCGCAGCATTGGTGCCAGCCAGCCAACCTCCAGCCACGGCAGCGGTATAGCCTTCTGTCCCAATGATCTGACCCGCTGCCAGCAAGGTAGGGCGCTGCTTAAATTGCAAGGTTGGCTCCAGCAACTGCGGCGCATTTAGAAACGTGTTGCGATGCATCACACCCATGCGCACGAACTCGGCATTTTCGAGGCCAGGAATCATTTGAAAAACTCGCTTTTGTTCGCCCCAGCGCAGATGAGTCTGAAACCCAACCATATTCCAGAGTTGCCCTGCCTTATCTTCTTGGCGCAATTGCACCACAGCATAGGGCCGCTTCTCGCGATTAGCTGGATCCTTAAAGTCACCCAGTCGCGCATCA
>DATNQK010000690.1:0-9116 GCA_036704065.1 Stenomitos sp. | reverse complement strand
CGTCCTATACGGATCTCGGCCTGAGTGGTGCAGTGTTGCAAATGGTGTCTCATGGTTTGATTGGGGCCAGCCTCTTCTTTTTGGTCGGTGCAACCTATGACCGTACCCACACCTTGATTTTGGAAGAAATGGGTGGTGTGGGGCAGAAGATGCCCAAGATTTTTGCTATGTTTACCGCTTGTTCCATGGCCTCTCTAGCGTTACCCGGCATGAGCGGCTTTGTAGCTGAGCTAATGGTCTTTGTTGGCTTCTTTACCAGTGATGCTTACAGCGCTACGTTTCGCTTGGTGGTGGTAGTCTTAGCCGCCGTTGGCGTCATTTTAACGCCCATCTACCTACTGTCGATGTTGCGTGAGATTTTCTTTGGGGCTGAGAATAAAGACCTCACTTCCCATGAGGCTTTAATTGATGCAGAGCCGCGTGAGGTGTTTATTATTGCGTGCTTGCTCGTGCCAATTATTGGCATTGGGCTATATCCCAAAGGTATTACCCAAATCTACGATTCCAAAACCTTAGCGTTAACGCTCCGAATGCGTGCTTCTGTACCCTCTTTAGTGCAGGTGTCTCAAGCACCTTCTGCTCCTTTGTTGGGCATGCAAGCGGCTGAATCTCCGAGTTTGTAGCCAACTCGACGGGAACAGGTTATAGCTCTAAGGCTGGTAAGACCTGATTCTTGCAGTTCTGGCAAGTTTGTATCATTTATTTGCTTCAACAACAAAAAAGCGCCTTTACCGAGGCGCTTTTTTATTTGAGCATTATGCAAGTTTAAAGTCAGCAACGACGGTAACAATAAACCTCATTGCAGCTTTGCTATTCGAGGTGAGCTTGCGCTTTGTACAAAGGGCGAGTCAATCAGCCGCTTTGGCGACTAGCCGTTTGCACATACAGAATAATCAGAAACACAGTTGGAACAAAGACGAATAAAGCAGTTGCAATCAATCCAAGGTTGTTAACTTCCATAGAAACAAGCTCAATATTATTCTCAGCATTACCTTAAGACTACAATACTACTTGGCGGTCAGCGATCGTCAGCCTTACAAACCTGCTTTATGAAGTTGAGCACGCAACCCTAAGGTTCAGGTTCCTAAGGCTTGGTTTCGACGCTAACAGGACCGTTCACCAAAGCTTGGCAGGCAAGGCGGTAGGTGTCGGGTTTGCGCTTTAGTTTGCGGTTTTCAAAATCGGTACGCGGTGAGAGGTTCTCGCTGCCGTCCACGATATTAACGACGCAAGTGCCGCATTGCCCATACCCGCCACAGTTCATGAGCTTACCTTTAAGCGTATAGATGTCGACGCCATTTTCTAACGCTTTTTGGCGGAGGTTTGCGCCTGGAGCAACAACAACCTCTTTATCTTCTTTGACGAATTTCACTGTACTAATCACGGTTGATGGTTTCGCAGAAAACGTTTCGGTAATAACAGCAGGGTTGGTCGGAGACTGAACTGACAGGGTTTCGTCAGTGTTAGCCGCTTGATTCATATAGATGAGTTTCCTCGCAACAGCCTTGTTCAAAGATGAGAAAGAGTAAAGTTCTCAATTTGAGCGCTCCCGTGGGCTAGGAACCCTTATCGCTAGAGTTTTCAAAACGTTAAGCTTCCTTGAAAACCAATGGGACACTGGTTACACTTCTTCAATATACTTTACAGTTTTGTGATAGCCAAGCTGCGGTCAACCGAAATGAATCGGCGAAGTTGTGCCAAGCTGCGTTGTGCATCGTATCTTTCGTTTCTGCAAGGGAGCGTAGATCTTTGGGGGCGCAAGATTGGCAGATCAACCAGAGACATTGGGGCTAAAGCTGCTGCGCTATTCAGTGCGCAGGCCTAAGTATGCTTCAATAGTTTTTAATGACTATATCAGTTGTCTTAGGTGACTGAGGCTGAAAAATAGGCTCCTGAAGGCTTTACGGCCTATGGGGCTTCATTTAAAATCCCTCGGTTTAACAAATTGCTGAGAGAATGTAACGAGATTTTAAGAGGAGGAGCGTAGTCAATGGGACTACCCTGGTACCGCGTCCACACGGTCCTAATTAATGACCCAGGGCGACTCATCGCAACGCACTTGATGCACACCGCGCTGGTCGCAGGTTGGGCTGGCTCCATGGCTCTGTATGAGCTGGCTGTTTTTGATCCTAGCGATCCGGTTCTGAACCCCATGTGGCGGCAAGGCATGTTTGTCCTGCCCTTCATGACCCGTTTAGGGGTTACATCCTCTTGGGGTGGCTGGAGCGTTACGGGCGAAACAGGCGTTAATCCTGGATTCTGGAGTTTTGAAGGGGTTGCGCTGGCACACATTGTGTTGTCTGGCCTTTTATTTTTGGCTGCTATTTGGCATTGGGTTTATTGGGACCTAGAGCTGTTCAGAGATCCCCGTACGGGAGAACCTGCGCTCGACCTTCCCAAAATGTTTGGTATTCACTTATTTTTGTCGGGCTTGCTGTGCTTTGGTTTTGGTGCATTCCACTTGACTGGTCTTTGGGGACCAGGGATGTGGGTGTCCGATCCTTATGGCTTAACAGGTCATGTTCAACCTGTGGCTCCTGAATGGGGGCCAGATGGTTTTAACCCCTTTAATCCTGGCGGGATTGTCGCGCATCATATTGCAGCGGGTGTAGTTGGGATTATTGCTGGTTTATTCCATTTGGTGGTTCGTCCGCCGCAGCGTTTGTACAAAGCATTGCGGATGGGGAACATCGAAACGGTGCTCTCTAGCAGTATTGCTGCTGTGTTCTTTGCTGCTTTTGTGGTGGCTGGAACGATGTGGTACGGAAATGCTGCAACGCCTATCGAACTGTTTGGCCCAACCCGTTATCAGTGGGACAGCGGATACTTTAATCAAGAAATGGTCCGTCGTGTTCAGGCTGATGTTGCCAGCGGTAAGAGCGTGGAGGCAGCTTGGCAGTCTATTCCCGATAAGCTTGCGTTTTACGACTATGTTGGAAATAGCCCTGCTAAGGGTGGTTTATTCCGCACAGGCGCTATGAACAATGGGGACGGTATTGCTCGTGAGTGGTTAGGCCACCCGGTGTTTAAAGATAGTTCTGGCGAGGAACTCTTTGTTCGTCGTTTGCCTAACTTCTTTGAAACCTTCCCTGTCTTGTTGGTAGATGCTGCGGGTGATGTGAAGGCGGATATTCCCTTCCGACGCGCTGAGTCGAAGAATAGCTTTGAGCAAAAGGGCGTTACGGTTAGCTTCTACGGTGGTGCGCTAGATGGTAAGACCTATAGCGATGCACCTACGGTTAAGAAGTATGCGCGTAAGGCTCAGTTAGGCGAACCGTTTGAGTTTGATGCTGAAACTTTGAATTCTGACGGTATTTTCCGCACTAGCCCTCGCGGTTGGTTCACCTTCGGCCACGCTTGCTTTGCGTTGCTGTTCTTCTTTGGACATATCTGGCACGGTGCTCGTACACTGTTCCGCGATGTGTTTGCTGGGATTGACCCAGACTTGGCGGAAGAGCAAGTCGAGTGGGGCTACTACCAAAAGGTTGGCGATACCTCAACTAGAAGTAGAGCCTAAGCTTAAGTTGGTTCTAGGGTTGGCTTTGGTTCAACCCTAGGCTACTTTTAAGTTCTACTTGATAACCACTGTTCAGATTTTGGTGAAGCTCCTATGGAAGCGATCGCATACGTATTCATTTTTGCTTGCATTATTGGTCTGTTTTTCTTTGCGATTTTCTTTCGCGAACCACCGCGTATCACGAAAGATTAATGCTACCGTCTTTGGTTTAGCGCGATAAGAAACCCTCTTAGGTGACTAAGGGGGTTTCTTGCTATTGAGCCTCTAGAAGGCCAATGTTAAGATCGCTATGACGGCTTGGGGAATTAGCTCAGTTGGTAGAGTGCTGCGATCGCACCGCAGAGGCCAGGGGTTCGAATCCCCTATTCTCCATCATTCAAGTAATCAGCTACTATCTCTGTAACATCGAGATATCAACGTGCCAAAAGGAACTTCTAACCCCGTACAAACTGAGAGTTATCCCTGCTCGCTTGAATCAGAGCAGAAAAGCGGAACTGGGAAGACTTCCCAATCGTTTGGCGTGGCTCTGACGTGTTATCCCCGAGGCACTGATGTATAAGGATGGCGATGGAACCTACGATTGAGCAACTGAAGACGTTCTATCGGGTTGTTCGTCAGTCAGTCATGCTCTCATCTTTTATCGCATTTGTAGAGCTTTCAGAGAACGGAAACTTATATGTTCACATAGGGCGATACGACAATCTACAAACCCGCTTCGTCGTTTACATCACCCCTGGAGGTAGAGCAAGTAATTATGAGTAACCAATCAGACCTGTCAAAGCTTACGACTCGTCAAATTATCGATTTGTTATGGGAAGTGAAGGGAACACCACAAGCACAACCCCTTTATGCTGAATTGGCAAGTAGGCCTGCTCGTATGACGCTTGAACCAGATGATCCAGAATGGGAAACCAAGATGTCTGAGTTTTTGCACTCAAAGTTTGTACAACCCACTTAGCGAAAAAACGCTTAACCCCAGTAATACGCATCTAGGGGCATAATTAGGGACATTGAAAAAATGTCTAATTTTGCAGCGCTTATTCTGCAAAAAATTTAAGAGTTTTTCAATATTCTCTATTCTAGGGCTTAAGGTTTCTCTAAATTTAGACCTGCTTGACCTGTGGGAAGATTTCTACGCTCATTGAGCGTTGTTTGAGGAGCGATTGCAGCAATTTTTTGTAGAGTGATAGCGTAACACTCATTATTGAATAATCTAATTCAGTCTGATAGTTTCAATTAATCTTTCAATACACTTTGCACTTTCACAAAGACCATGACTGATGGCGAATTGATGAAGATGTTGGTTTTGCTGAATCATTGAAGCCTGACTTCACATCTTCAAAACCTGTGGGTTTTTCCTTGAATCCATCCTGTTCACTCAGACGGAGCGTTTGAGTAAGTTATTTACTCTTCGGAGTTTAAACTTATGCTGGGCGATGTAGACGGAATTGTGTTGCATAATGGCAATGCATCTGTTGAAAACCTGGCTGATTTGTCAATTATGATTTTGTGTGGTTTCTATTATTTTTATCACTTGTTAATTAGCCAATCCTTGAATGATAAGTCTATTTTTGTATTTTCTTGAATTTTTCTTCCTGCACTTAAAGCTAGAATAATTGTCATGCTAAATGAACTTATCAACACTGAAATTTTCCGAATTTCTTCGGCTTATGGGCTAGAACCAAGGACTCTTGAGCAATTTGCTGAATTTGTAATTGCCAACCACCGCAAGAAAGCCCCAACCAAGTCAAAAACGCCAAAGGTTAAAAAGCTGACTTCGACTCAAATCAAGGCAGCGGTATTGTCTCACTTTAATGCGGTTGATGCTAAAGCACTGAAGAAAACCCCAGCTTTTGTGATGGGCACTAACGGTCAGAACATAAAGCTGACAGGTAAAGAGGGATGGGAATCACTTTATCGTCAGTTTGTTGGAATTCTGCCTGGCGAAGATGGTGAGGTGGGGTATGGATGTGTCAATGGCATCAATATCTTTAACTACTCTATGCCTTGGCGAGCATTCGGCTTGGATCCGAAAGTGGCGACGACGAAGGATGTAAAGACGGCTTACCGCAACTTGAGCAAAATCTATCACCCTGATGTGCCAGGGACTGGAGATGCAAAGGTTTTTGAGCGACTGACGGTATTTTATAAAAGCTTGACAGAGGTGTTTTAGATGAGCGAAATCTATATTACTTCTAAAAAGCTTTGTGAAACTCTGGGGATTAATGGAGAGGAGCTGCTTGCTATTGAGCAGTTTTTTGCTAGTGATCCAGATGATGAATGGGATCTGAAAGCTGGGTCTGACTATCGGGTTGCTGGATATATAGGTGGTCAGGAACTGAGGGATTACACCAGTTCTGGCGCGTTTGCGATCGCCGACTATCTTCAGTTCAAAAAGCAGGCTGAGAATGGTTGGTTCAGAAACCTGATTCAGGCATTGATTACAGCTATCAAGGGCAATGTGCGAAAAGTATTTGTGAAACAGCAGATTTTGAACAATTGTTCATCTCTGGTGCTGAATAGCAATCGCTACTTTTTATCTACTGCCGATGCAGTTGCCATCTTTAGAACCCGCTCGGACTATCTTAGAAAAATGGCGGTTGAAGCTCAAAAGGATGACAAAACTACCTTAATAAAGGATGAGGACTATATAGATCTTCCGGATAAGGGGATTTACTACTCTTTGCCTGGGCTTATGAAGTTGGGGCAAGTGTTTGCTGCTAATATTACCCGTCGTAATCGCAAGGACTGGTGTGGGGATGTGACAGATGTGATTACCCCTTGCGTTAACGATATCCTAAATCAAATCAAGGTCAGGAATCTAAAAATCAATACCGCAATTCAACAGGCTAAAAACAGAGAAAAAAAACGATGTCAAGTCACGGGCAAAAAAGGAACGCCTGCTGAGCCTATCCAGATGGCAGGGCACCATCTCTACTCTAGAGCGGAATATCCCCACTTGGTGGACAGTGTGGATAACATTATCTGTATTACTTGTGAGGTTCACGATCATTTTCATCGATCAATGGGTGGAGCTACAGTGGCTTGTACCCTCGATGATTTTGAAGCGTTTGTGGTGCGATATTACCCAGAGAGCAATGTCTTGATTTGGTTACAGCAACAGCGGCTGAAACTGGGTGACCAGAAAGCTATAACCCCTAAAGAGCGTCATGTTTTACACTTGCCCTGGCCAATCCCTAAGTTGCTATCTCCAGGGAATTAGTTGATGAGAACATAATAAAAGACAACCCTAGTGATCGCCCCTTCACCCTATTCCAGACTAATTAAGCGGAATCTTAAACACCCAGTCTTGATAATTGTCACTACGATTTTCAGTGATGGCGGTTAGCTTATCCTTTAGGATGTGGGTAATGGGCTTTTCTGTAGGGAGATGATAGTTTTCAACCTGTTTAATGGGTGTAATTTTTGCGGCTGTGCCACTAAGGAAAACTTCATCTGCAATAAATAACTCTGACTTGTCAACAGGCCGTTCTACAACTTCGTATCCCGAATCTCTGGCAATTTGGATGATGCTATCGCGGGTGATGCCTTCTAAAATATCTTGATCAACACCAGGGGTAAAAATACGCCCATTGCGCACAACAAAAATATTCATGCCAGAGGCTTCGCTAATTTTGCCTTGAGTATTTAGCAAAATAGACTCGTCAAAGCCTGACTCAACCGCTTCCGTTTTTGCTAAGGAAGAAGTGATATAAGCACCGCTAATTTTGCCGCGTAATGGCAGGCTACGATCTTCTTGGCGATACCATGAACTAAAACGGCAACGTACACCATCGGGCGAAAGGTAATCTCCTAGCTCAATGCCATAAACAAAAAAGCTCTTTTCAATATTATGTAAACGAGGCGTAATGCCTAAATCTGAAGTGTAGATAAAAGGCCGCATATAAAATGGTGTCTGCGGCTGATTTTTTTGTACAAACTCGATGATAGTCGTTTGAATTTTTTCTGCGCTGAGATCAAACTGTAAAAACTTTGCACTTTGGGCTAAACGCTGACAGTGACGATCTAGGCGGAACAATAAAATTTGGGCAGGATTGTTTGGGTCTGGAATACCACGAAGTCCGCCAAAAGCGCCTGTACCATAATGCAAGGCATGAGTCGCAATCGAAAGCTTTGCGTTTTCAAAGGGGACAAATGCGTTTTCAAAATAGGCGATGGGTAGAAAATTGTACATGGGCGACTCAGACAGGCAACAGCAACAATACCAGACTCCTGTCTTCAGCCTATGGGAGGGCGTGGCGCATGGCAAGCTAGATCCTGTGCGATTTTTATCCAAGGTGGCTCTATGGCAGTACAACTTGCTTCAGTCGTTCCCTTTGGGCGATCGCTAGATGAATATTGCCGCATGTTCAACCTCAGTGCTGCGGATCTGTCGGGTCGTGTGCTTGGGGTTGGCGATGGCCCCGCAAGCTTTAATGCCGAAGCCACCCAGCAGGGCATGATTGTTGTATCGGTAGATCCAATCTATAGCTTTAGCAAGGATGAAATCTTAGAACGGTTCAATGCAGTGGTTGATACCATCATTGAGCAGGTTAGTGCTACGGCTGACGATTATGTTTGGGACGTCTATCAATCGCCGGAAGGGTTGAGAGCACAGCGAGAACAGGTGCTCCATCGCTTTCTGGACGACTATGAACTCGGGAAACAGCAAGGACGGTATTATGTGGGTTCTTTGCCCCATCTGGACTTTGCTGATCAATCCTTTGATTTGGCCTTGTGCTCGCATCTGTTGTTTCTATATTCAGACCACCTCGACTATGACTTTCACCGCAGAGCCCTCCATGAGATGTTGCGGGTGAGTCGTGAGGTGCGCTTGTTCCCATTGCTGACCATGATGTTAGAGCGATCGCCCCATCTCGACCCATTGCTAGAAGATCTTGCTTCTGCTGGCTACCGTACCAATCTGGTGCGAGTCGCCTACGAATTCCAAAAAGGGGGACACACCATGCTGCAAGTTAGCCATTGAGGAACTGTCAGTGGGCATCAACGGTGTGATTCATGGCTTTACCATCACCAACACGCCCATCATGCCGCCTGCAATGGGGTAATGGGTCGCCGATGCAAACCCTGCCGCTTTTGCAAGTGCTACCTGTTCTGGCCCCGTTGGAAATCGAGCGAGACTGGTTTCGAGATAGGCGTATTCTTCCTTAAGGTGAAAATAGGTGGCCACAGGTACAACAATCTGTCGCAAATACCACTGCTGAAATTGACGTGCCCAGGGTGTTTCAACTCGATTAAAGTCAAGAATTGCTGCCCGTCCTTGGGGTTTGAGGATGCGGAACATCTCCGCCAGTGCTTGCTCAATACTCGCTACATTGCGCAGGCCATAGCCCATCGTTAGGGAGTCTACACTGCTGTCCTCTAACGGTAGGTTCAAAACATCGGCTTCGATCCACGCTAAGGATTTAGCCCAAGGTGATGCCTGACCTCGGGATTGGGCGATCGCCAACTGCTGACTCGAAAAATCGATACCAATAATGTTGCCTTGGCCGCGTAGCGTGCGGGCAACCAACAACGTCAGGTCGCCACTACCGCAACACAGATCTGCATGGACGCCTCCCGGTAGTGGATTGGCCCA
>DATNQK010000689.1:0-1609 GCA_036704065.1 Stenomitos sp. | reverse complement strand
CCCTCCCTTATTAGTACCACCTAGACTATCAGAGGTATTTCCGGTCACGAGAAGATTACCGCGACTATCTACTGCAATATCTGTTGCTTGGGCAGAACCGCTGAAGCTGAAATATTTTAGCCACTCTTGAGTTCCATTTGGATTGAATTTAGCTATATAGTTGTCACCGGGATCCGTAACGCGACTAGTACGCCCGACAAGAAATGCATTGCCGTTGCGATCTACAGTTAAACCAATGGCACCTTCTAGAGCTATCTCAAATTGTTTGCGCCACAATAAATTCCCGGCAGGAGAATATTTCAAAATTGTTGTGAAGTAATCGGTCGAGACTATAGAAGAGACTCGAATCCTCCCTGCAACAAATACATTGCCATTAGAGTCGGTGGCGATGGCTCTTCCTTCATCATCATCATCGGTACCCCACTGCCTTTTCCAAAGCACTTTTCCGGTAGAACTCACCTTCGCTAGCCACAGATCATCCCCTCCTTTATTGGTGCCGGAAATAGCGCCCCCAGTCACCCCTGTCAAGACAATATTCCCATTAGGATCTGCAACAGCATCTTCGGTGAAATCGAGGTTCGCACTACCGAACTGTTGGGCCCAAGTGGGCTTATTTGCTGTGGGCTGGTCTGCAAATTTAGCGACCCATGGATCACTACTTCCAAAATTTTTGCGCGGTGTTCGGCCGTCAGTTGGAATTGTAGGTTCTGCACCGACGCGCATTGAGAGTAACGGTTGGCTAATGGCGATGAGAACCCCCGTAATTGCCCCGATTCGTAGCGACTTAGAATACTGCACTCTCATCTCCCATTTGTGACAAAACATAGAAAAATTAATCGAATTTCCTAATGGATTCTAGCGAATCGTTCTAACTAGAGCAGTGATCGGATCACTTGCTCGATTGAAAAAAACTTCCGAGTTCATTAATTTTCTTAATTAATCGAATGCTAGAGGGATAGAGCGTGAATTCATTGTCCTCAGGCGCCTTCCTATTTCTTCATTTTTTAGTTCCCCAAGGATTGTAGCCCGTTTAAGGATACTTGTATCCGTTTCATTAGTTGAGGAATGTAGCCATAGAAGCGTTCATTACGTAACTGCATGGCATCAACTGTACAACTACCGCAATGAAACTCTGGTGGTGGAACCGCAACTGAACGCACAACTTCATCCGATACTCCGGCCCAGGGTAGATGTCCTTCTGGCGCCTGCAAGGAGTATGTTAGCTCCGACTCATTCCGCCAGTCACTGCTGATAAAGTCAACCTCTGTACGGGGCGTTTTGAGTTTCCAGCCTACGCGATCGCGAAAGGCATTGACAGCTGCATCATTATTTTTAGGGTGATTTTTTTGCGCATTCTGCCAAAGACGCAATTGAACACTGAGACCAAACCGTCCGTCACTAGCTGCTACCCACAGGTGGTCAATGGCACGAATCATGCTTGGCTGCACCGATACTGTTTCAAACGGCGGCGATAAGACTGAATCGGGGGCAAGCAACCGCCGAGTTTCTCTATCAGCAGCAGCCCAATCTCTACCCTGAAGATGTTTCTGTAACACAGCCAATTGCTTATCAATTTTTGCTTTTAGGTCTGCATTCTCGGTCTGACAAG
>DATNQK010000688.1:0-3739 GCA_036704065.1 Stenomitos sp. | reverse complement strand
GCAGCATCTGCAAGAACGGGGTTTAGTACCGATTATTCAAGAGATTGCCGCAAGCGGTAAACCGTTTTTGGGCATTTGCTTAGGGCTACAAATTTTGTTTGAGTCTAGCGAAGAAGGCGAAATGCCAGGGCTGGGCATTTTTCCGGGTCGGGTCAGACGCTTTCAACCCGAACCTAACATCACAATTCCCCATATGGGTTGGAATCAACTCCACTTTACCCAACCTGACCTACCCCTCTGGCAAGACTTACCAGAACACCCTTGGGTGTATTTTGTTCATTCCTACTATGTAGAACCAACCGATACCAGTCTGAATGCAGCAACAGTGACCCACGGCAGTCAAACCGTCACTGCGGCGATCGCCCGTGATGCAGTGATGGCAGTTCAGTTCCACCCAGAAAAATCCTCCGCGATGGGTCTACGCATGTTGGCTAACTTTGTCGCCTTTGTGCAACAGCGGCAGTTCGCAACCCTCTCCTAAGGGGATTTTGCAGTTGTGAGGCTACGAGGCAAGCAGCATATACAAAGCGTGCCGGGGTTGAGCACACGACCCACATCAGCGAGGGTACGCGAAGCGATTTTTAATATTTGGCAATTTGAGATTGCCGGCTGTCGCTGGTTGGATCTCTGTGCTGGCACAGGGGCAATGGGAGCGGAGGCACTATGTCGCAATGCCTCAGTTGTGGTTGGCATTGAACAATCCAAACAAGCCTGTACAGTGGTGCGGCAGAATTGGGAGCGCATGGCACAACCCCACCAGCAGATCCGTGTGATCCAGGCTGACGTGCGACGCGGGTTAGACCTGTTAGCCGACCAACAATTTGAGCGCATCTATTTCGATCCGCCCTATGCCAGCGATTTGTATTTGCCAACCTTAGAGGTGATCGCCCAACGTAACCGCTTGGCCGACACAGGCATCTTGGCCGTAGAGCATGACAGAAGCCGTATTCTGCCGCAACAGGTGGGTTCTTTACAACAATTGCAAGTCCGACATTACGGCAAAACCGCTATTACGTTTTATCAGAGAGAACTTGCTCCCGCCAAGGACATCCCGTAGCATCAATTCCAGGCACTGCCCGATGGATAGTATGCTTCACTCTGCTTTTGACGTGCGAGAGAGCCATGATTACGGCTGCAAAAAAGTCTGCAATGTCACCCTCCCATAAACCTCCTCGGTGGGTACGAGTGGGCGCACAAGTCTTGGCTTGTTATGCGATCGCCCAACTGTTGTGCATGGGAGTCCTAGCCCTGAACCATATTGGTTTTCCACTTAACCTAGAGGCAATGGAACTGACCGTATTGCAGCATGTCAAGCGATTGATGGCAGGCTTGCCGCTCTATCCAGCCCCCTCTAGCGATTTTATTGCCCTTGCCTATAATCCGCTGTTTTATTACCTCTGCCTCCCTTTTACGTGGATTTTAGGACCGAGTCTATTTACGCTGCGGTTTGTGGCGCTGCTAGGACTCCTGGGGTGTTATGGGGTTTTATATAGCATCCTGTACCGCCAAACCCAATCGCGATGGTGGGCCTTGATGGGCATTGGCCTTTTTGCAGCCGCTTACCGAACGATGGATAGTTATCTTGATACTGCCCATCGCGAAAGTTGGCTGCTGCTGAGTCTTTTGAGCGGATGTTTTGTTCTAGAGCAGTCGCGATCGCGTTGGCGCAATTGTTTAGGATTGGGGTTGGTGATCCTGAGCTTTTGGATCAAGCAGCAAGGTTCCGTCTTTGTAATTGGGGCGCTCTTATATTTGCTATGGAGAGAACCTTGGAAACAGAGTTGGCTTTATGTTGGACTGGCGATAGGGTTAGGCCCCATCCTTTACCAATGGATGCCGGATAGCATCTTGGGGCCATCGTTTCATTACTATACTTGGCAAGTGCCACGCCAGTGGGTCGAATTTATCCCCTGGGAATTATTGAACCTTTACTACCGCACCATGCGGGCCTTTGGTGTGTTGATTCTGGCCTGCATCAGTGGGCTACTGCTCATCCCTCGGATGGCAAGTTACCCCAAACAAACACTCACCCTAACGATCTGGGACTTTATGCTTCCCTTTGCGTGTGCTGGGGGGTTGCTAGCCGCATTAACGCCTGGATCCAATTACAACGTTTGGATTCCAATGTGGACCTGGTTCATTCTGGTGGGTATTCTTGGTCTGAAACGGATATCAACGCAATACCCTCTGTGGAAGCAATGGGGCGGCTCTATTGTCGTACTGGCTTTGTCCTTCAGCTTGTTATTGTATAACCCCTTCGCAGCCCTGGTTGCACCACAGGCCCAGTCAACCTACCAAGCTTTTACCACGTTTTTAGGCTCCCTAAATGGCCCTGTATTTGCGCCAGATATTGGGCAATTGGCGTCAGGCTATCAGTTTTCTCCTGGCCTGATGCGTGTGCCCTTAGAAGATATTGTGCGAGGGCCTGGGGTAAACGAACACAATCACCCAACGGTACGCCGCATTTTGCAGCCGGTTCTACAACCTTCACAACCTGCATTCCTCCTGCTCAACCATCCCCTATCCGAAGATCCATTGCTGGATATGTTGACACAGACCTATACCCTTCAGCAGGATCTTGGCGATCGCTTCAAGCCCCTCAAGACGCTACCCAGGCGATACGATATGGGCTGGCCTCGATATTTGTATCAATTCCAGGGTTCAACCAACATTCCAACGGTTGAGCGTCCTTCACCTGTAAATCAAGAATGACTCAATTGCTCCGGAATGGCTTGAAAGCAAGTTGGCAGTACAGCGTTCAGCGCTCCATTTGCCTACCGTTAGCGCTCCTTTTTGGCCTCAGCCTATGGCTCGTTTCACCTGTGGGGGAATTCCCCCTCAATGACGACTGGATCTATACCAAAACGGTACAGCATCTCCTAGAAACGGGCCAATATCAAGCCCATCCCTACCTCAATGCCACCTTGGTTGTACAGACCTATTGGGGAGCCTTGTTTTGTAAACTGTTTGGCTTTAGTTTCACAACCTTACGCTGCTCAACGTTAGTGTTGGCATGGCTCAATGCCTGGGCAGTGGCGCAATGTGCCTTGGTCATGGGGTTAACTCGCAAGTTGGCACTCCTGTGTGCGGCAGTCATCGCAACCAGTCCCTTGGTCTTGCAGTTGTCCTACAGTTTTATGACTGATGTTCCCTTTCTCACGTTCTCTAGCTTATCGGGGCTGTGCTTTCTCAAGGCCATGGCAAAACCACAGCCAAAATGGGTGGCATTGGGCAGCGGATGTGCAGTTCTTGCGTTTGGGGTGCGTCAGTTTGGCATTTTGTTGCCGTTGGCCTTTGCGATCGCAGCCGTCAGATTGGCTTGGCAACGGCAATATAAAATATCACGGGATCTAAAACTGGCATTGCTGTTGCCGTGGAGCCTTGCCATAGCGTTGTACTTAGGATGGGGGAAAGCCCTCACCTCTAGCACTCCCATTCTTGAACCCATCGCTGCCATTGATGGGCCTGTGATGGATGGGTTACGTCATATCCCAGTTGCCTTGTGCTATATCGGCCTTTTTACCCTTCCCCTGGGCATAGGTAGACTCCGGACATTGTTCAACGGCATTGAACCTTGGACAAAGCAACAGTGGCAACGCTTTCGTGTGTTTTGCGGCGTATCCCTTTTGATGTTTAGCCTGCCTCAAGGACTAGCTCATCTGAAGCGGTTCTTTCTCCATGAAGGTTCGGTGTGGTTAGAGCGCTATCCTGCCCGTATGCCGCTGATGGTGTACAGAAC
>DATNQK010000687.1:0-1969 GCA_036704065.1 Stenomitos sp. | reverse complement strand
GTATTTCCGCCTTTGCGCAAGCTGGGTTTGCGGGTTAGTTTTGTATTCTGCCCTGTCACTGAACTGACAGCTTTGATTTTGATTCAATATTAGGTTTGATCTGTGTTCATGGCGATCGCAGCCGTTCCCCATCCTGCTTCTGTATCTATGACCGAGTCTCCAGAACAGCGGTTGCTACTGGCTTGTGCTCGAAGTCAACCAAGTGTTGAAACGATTCGGCAGCTTGTTGAAACCTTTGGCCCAACCCTTAATTGGGATGATTTGATCAATACTGCAAGTTGGCATGGGGTGTTGCCGCTACTCTATTGCAACCTTGCCAATGCGGTGCCGCATCAGGTGCCAAAGCCGATCTTTAGCCGCTTGTTAAAGCTGTACTTGATTAACTCGGCACACAATCAGCACCTCACAACTGCCTTAGAAGATATTGCACGCTTATTTGCCGAGCATGACCTGCCTGTCATTTTCTTTAAGGGACCTGTCCTTGCAGAAGCGGTTTATGGCAGCATCCATCTGCGTCGATTTAGCGATTTAGACATTCTGGTTCCAGAACAAAATGTGTCGCAAGTTCGACAACTGTTGATAGACAATGGCTTTCAGCCCAAGCGTTTGGGTGAGGCTGAAAAAGCAGAAGATTATTTTTCCTCTCGGGTTTGGGACGACACCTTTATTCATTCCAGTCGTCAAGTGACCATTGACTTGCACTGGCAGTTAATGCCCGATTATTTTTTTGTTGCGTTCAATTCAGATGAAATTTGGGCGCGTCGGCAGACCGTCGCAATGCATCAAGTTGAGCTATCAAGTCTCAACCCTGAAGACTTGCTGCTGTATCTTTGCACCCACGGCAGTAAAGAACTGTGGCGGCACCTGATTTGGATCTGCGACATTGCAGAGATGGTGCGGGGGTATCCCGATTTACCTTGGCCTCATCTTTTGGAACGGGCACAGGCGTTAAGAATTGAACGCATGTTCTTGTTAGGGTTGAACCTGGCCCATGAACTACTTGATATGCCGCTTCCTGTAGCGTTACAGTCTCGCATTGAGCAGTCTCGCCCACTGAAACGTCTGACAGCCGAATGCAAACAGCGCTTATTCCCCAAAGTGCCTATCAATGCTGAATCCGCTGCAACTGGGTTCTGGTTGTTTCACAATCCCCTTCATCTAGAAATGCGCGATCGCTTGCAAGATCGTCTGCCCCAGTACTGGCTGATGTTGAAATTCTTTGTGACGCCCAACGAAGAAGATTATCAGTTTATGAAACTTCCCAAGCCATTGAGTTTCCTCTATTACCTTGTGCGTCCCATCCGAATTCTGGATAAATGGGGCATTGTACGCAAGGCAACCTTTGGCATATTCAACCCTCCTTAAGGGGTTGTTTTGCCTGGATGTATCAGTCTGCCTCAAGTCCGCTGTGGCGCACTAGATTTGGGTTAGTGCAGGAAGTCGATTATTGGTGTACAACCCCGTTGGGCAGAATGGTGCCTGTCAAAATTGCCCCTGTGAGCTTAACCATCACACGGTCTGCAGTTCCCATTTTGGCCCCCGTTAGGTTGGCATAGCTTAAATTTGCGCCGCTCAAGTCAGCCCCCACTAAGTTGGCTTGACGTAAATCGGCATGGCTCAGGTTGGCGCCTAACAGGTTGGCACGAAACAAGTTAGCACCGCAAAGAGTGGCGTACGACAAATTGATATTGTGCAAAAACGAATCCTGAAGATTGGCTTCGGTGAGATCGGCATGACTTAAATTGCGACCTGCTAAGTCCTTTTCGCGCAGATTGGCTCCTCGCAGGTTGGCCTTACTCATATCCGGTGCCGCAGGCCGCTGATGGGCTGAGCGTTGCTCTTGCTTCGGTGGCGGGGGTGGTGACGAGGACGGAGGAGGGGGAGGAGGTGGACTATACGGCGGACTATACGGCGGGCGATAAGTGGTGGACTTTGCTTTGGGGGGTGTATAGCTACTGGCGGGTCTAGC
>DATNQK010000686.1:0-3364 GCA_036704065.1 Stenomitos sp. | reverse complement strand
GTTAGGACTCCTGCTCTTTTACCGACCCCTGTCCCTCCCAGGAAGGGATTGTTGCCTGGGAGAAGATTATCATTATTTGAATTACAGCGGTTTTCATCTAGATCGCAGATAAGTTTTCGAATGCTGAGCGTGACACTGGTTCAGAATGACAATAGACAAATGTCGGAGTCCTTTATATCTCTGCAAACTGCTGTATTTTAATAACGGGGCTAAAAAATAAATGCAGACAAAATTGACTTTCATTAATTGCCTGCACATTTACGCCTCTAGAGCCTACAACCAAACACGACTAGCCTTTTCCAAACTAGCCACTTCCTCAGGCGATAAAGACCAACCCATCGCACCTGCATTTTCATAAGCCTGATTTGCAGTCTTCGCACCTGGAATCGGAATCACACCAGGCTGATTCATCAACCAATTAAGGGCAACCTGACTGAGCGTTTTATCGTGAGTTTGCGCACATTGGCGTAAACAACTCAGCAAAGGTTCCAGTTGATTCAACCCCTTCGCACTAAAGCGAGGATCGTAACTCCGCGCACCTTGAGGCGATTGCGCTGAAGTATATTTACCCGTCAGTAACCCTTGGGCTAAAGGACTGTAGGCCAAAATAGTCACACCAAGCTGCTGCGATCGCGCAAGTATCCCTTGGGTTTCAACCTGTCGCGACGCCAAAGAATAGCGGACTTGGTTAACTGCCAACGGAACACCATACCGTGCCAAACAATCATGGGCAACCTGCATTTGATCCGCACTGTAATTGCTCACCCCAACAGCACGCACCCAACCCTTCTGCACTGCCGTTGCTAACGCTTCAAATAAAGCCTCTTGGCTTAGAAAAAAACTAAACGGCCAATGCACCTGATACAAATCAATCGTATCCACCTGTAGCCGCTTCAGACTGGCCTCCACCGCCTGTAACACCGAAGATTGCGTAAAACGCCACGGCAATGGCCCAAACTTAGTCGCAATTTGCAGGGGCGTAGAAACAGACCGACAAAACCGACCCAGAAGGCACTCCGACTCGCCCATTCCATAAACTTCTGCGGTATCGAACAACGTCACACCCACCTCAACCGCCGCTCTAAAAGCCGCTTCAACCTCCGCCTCACCGTAGCGATCGCCATATCCCCAAAACAGGCGATCGCCCCAAGCCCAAGTCCCAATCCCTAGGGCAGACACAGACATCCCCCCCCGCCCCAATGCCGTCTCAGTCAACATAATTTACATTTGTTTACACGCGATTGCTTATCATTGTAAACAAACTAGACCAGACATCACCGAAGGGAAATATTCGCGCTACACGAACCCTTAATAGCAAAAGCTAGGATTACACACCCGTTTCCTGCTTAATGAACTCTCGCACTTCCGGATTAGTAATCCGTGTGTAAATGCCATACTTATTGGGACGAGCACATCCCTCCCCATTAGACACAATTCCAACTTGAACTGCCTTACGGGTTGTGGCATTGTACTTACCAAACAAGGGGCCACCACTATCCCCCTGGCAAGAATCCTTACCCCCCTTTGCATACCCCGCACACAGCATACGAGTAGTAATAGACTTGCCATAAGAAATAGGTTGATTACAAACCTCATTGGCGACGGCTGGAACATCCACTTGGCGCAACTGCAGGGGGGAAATTCCACCTTCTGACAAGGTGCCCCACCCAATCGTGCGCAGCAACGTTCCAGACTTAACTAAACCATCCTCAGGTAAGTTGATAAGATTCACTCGCTGAGATAAGGTGATGGGCTTCTTTAAGGTCCAAATTGCCACATCATAGTCAAAAATAGAATCGTTATATTTAGGGTGCGCCTTTTGCGATGCCACGGCAATCAACGTTCCCTGAGTCAAAGAATTGGTACCAACCCGAATATTCGCTTGAGGCACAAGATTCGTACAGTGCGCGGCTGTTAGCACCTTAGTTGGACTAATCAATGTACCCGCACAAAATTGAAACCCACTAGTCGTCTCTAGAGCAACCACCCAAGGATAAGCATGCCTCGGAGCGAAAGTTCCACCCACAATCCGACTAATTCGCGAAGCAGATTTCGCAGAAATTTCACTCTGAGCTGCATTAACCGGAAGATAAGCAATTGCAAGACTAGCCGTTAGACTATACGCGATCGCGGCAAGAGAGAAGAGAGGCTTTATAAAGTGAGCTTGTAGCATAATAGTTATTTACCTTCTAAAAATTTTGAATTCAAAAAATAAATATTTTTAGAAAAATTTAATAGATTAAAATAAACACCTAAATCAAAAATAGAAACGAGAGCATTTTTATTTAGAAAACAACAATAGATTTAATATTAGAGATGCCTTATCTATAGACTTAACCCAGGTGTTACTCAGTCTGAGATTACACCTAGGTTAAGCAATGCTAGATCAAAAGTGGAAGCAACTTAGATAGATGCTTGCTGTTTAATAAACTGCCGCACTTCTGGATTACTGATGCGCGTATAAATCCCATATTTATTAGGGCGAGCACATCCATCTCCAGTGGAGACAATGCCAGATTGCACAGCCTTGCGAGTGGTTGCGTTATAGTTTCCAAACAGCGGACCGCCACTATCACCTTGGCAAGAATCTTTCCCACCTGCATCAAATCCTGCACACAGCATTCGCTTAGTTACTGCACCCCCATAGGAAATAGGCTGATTGCACTTGGTATTAGAAACCACTGGAACATCAACTTGCCGCAGATCGATTGGCGTAATTCCACCTTCGGTCAGCCTTCCCCAACCGATAGTCCGCAACAAAGTACCAGGCTTAGCCAACCCAGACGTACAAGTCAAAGAAGTACAGGCACCTGGCAAGCCAATGACATTAACATTTTTGGATAGCGTGACTGGCTTTGCCAACGTCCAGATTGCCACATCGTAGTCCAAGGTGAAATCATCGTATTTAGGATGCCTCTTTTGCGAAGCCACCGGAATCAACGTCCCCTGGGTGAGCACGTTCGTCCCTACTCGAACATTGGCTTTAGACACTAGATTTGTACAGTGCGCTGCCGTTAACACTTTAGTTCGGCTGATCAGTGTCCCTGCACAAAACTGAAACCCACCCGTAGTTTCAAGGGCGACCACCCAAGGGTAGGCATGGTTAGGGGCAACTGTACCGCCCACAATACGACTAATTCGCGAAAGCGTCTGGGAAGAAAATTCTGTTTGAGCGGCCGCCGGAAGTTGAGCACCAGCCAGTCCAGCTAAAGCCCAAAAGGACATTGCCAAGGAAGTGAAGCGTTTCATTTGGGAAAATTTCTGCATAGATTCTATTTAAGAATTGCAACCACTATGAACTAAGCGGAGGGTCGTTTCACATCCTCTCAAAAAATGATACAACTCAGCCTTGAGTGAAATCGGT
>DATNQK010000685.1:0-11911 GCA_036704065.1 Stenomitos sp. | reverse complement strand
ACCACCGATCCGCAGCGCGTACTGCCCACTATTATTTCGCGGTGCCAACGCTTCGACTTTCGGCGGATTCCGCTGCAACCGATGATTGACCACCTGAGCATGATTGCCCAGGCTGAAGACATTAGCATTGCCCCCGCTGCCATTGCCTTGGTGGCACAAATTGCCCAAGGTGGATTGCGAGATGCAGAAAGCTTGCTCGATCAGTTGAGCTTATTGGCCGGCGAAATTACCGCCGAGCGAGTGTGGGATCTGGTTGGGTCTGTCCCCGAACAGGACTTACTCATTCTCTGCGAGGCGATCGCCGCCGCCAACCCTGAGGTTATTCTGGAGCGCACTCGGCATCTGCTAGATCGCGGTCGTGAACCGTTAATTGTCTTACAAAACTTGACCGCGTTTTATCGAGACCTACTCATTGCCAAAACCGCACCGAATCGCCGCGACCTCGTTGCCCTCACCGAAACGGGTTGGGAAGCCCTCTGCCGCTTTGCCCAGACCGTTGAACTGAACACCATTTTGGCAAGTCAGCAACATCTACGGGCCTGCGAAGGCCAAGTGAAACATACAACCCAGCCGCGCCTGTGGCTGGAGGTCAGTCTTTTGGGCTTAATTACCCCAGCCCAACCGAGCACACCTCAAGTCCCCGTCCTTCCCCGGTCTGTCGCTGCCGCACCAGTCCCAGCAACGCCACAGCCCGTGGCCTCTGCCGCACCCACAGTCGCTGCGGCCAACGGCAGCAGAGCCGCTGAGCCAGTCGCTCCAGACAATCACTGGACACCAGCGATCGCGCAACCCGCCAGTCCTGCACCTGCACCCGTCCCATCCCCGACGGTTCCCTCTGTCACACCACCGTTACCAGACAGAGCTAGTACTCCACCCCCCTCTATCGCAGCAGAGTCAGCCAACCCAACCCAACCCGTCGTACCGTCCACCCCTGCATCTGTCGGTGAACCCGCTGTCTCTGGCTCTGAAGCCAATCTCGACCTAGGGCAACTTTGGCAGCAGTTATTGTCTCACCTGAACCGCCCATCACGAGCCTTGCTGAGCCAGCACGGACAACTGCTCTTGTTTAAGGGTCGCGAGGCGCAAATTGGCATCCGCAACGGTTCCCTAGCTCGGATTGCCCAAAGCAAAATTCCAGACGTGGAAGCCGCCTTCTTAGCGCTGTTTAACCGCAAAGTTAACGTTACCCTGCACATCACTTCCACCCTGGCCGCACCCGAAACCGCACCCACCGCTGCGATGGCCGTGGAGAGCATCCCTACGCCTGCGGCACCACCACCACCCATGACTGCTGCACCCCCTATGCCCAGTCATGCAGGCCCCAGTCCTGTACCCCTTGCGGCCCCTGTACCTGCGCCAGTGGCGTCCCCTGCGGCCCCTAACCTGGACCCACCGCCCGCAGCACCTGTCTCAACCGGGCCAGTCCCTGCGGCAGCAACACCCACAGCCGAACCGACTACCGCTGGACAAGCCCCCCTCCCACCGTGGGAGACCTATGATGCTTTAACCCATGCAGCCCAAAGCTTTGCCCAATTTTTTAACGGTGCGCTTGTGAATTTAGAAGGGGCACAAACGGGAGAGCTAGAGGAAGATACCCCCCTTACTTTGGAAGATAAGCTGGGCGACACGGATTGGGACGAAGGATAGATCCCGCTGGCCTTTGAGATGTGCCATGGTGAGAACAATTGGATTGTAGACACCCGTTCTCAGACTGCATTCAGATTGTTGCGTTAGGGTGATTGAAAGAGCAACCTGCAGGCTTTTGTCAGCAATGCTTTTAGAGTGACGCTACATAGAGCGTCACCCTTGACTCCGCAAATGGCAAGAAATGCCACTAGGATGGCGGTAATCTAGTGTCCCTAGATTAGCGTCGTCTTAGCACTCATCCCGCTTTTGATAATGGTTTCGATCGCTCGCAAAAATTTGTTTCAAGACCTACCGCGCTTCATTGTGGCGCAGGCAGGAATCATGTTTGCGGTGGGCCTCGTCACCATTCAAACAGGATTGCTGAATGGGTTTACGCGTTCCTCTAGCTTGCTCCTTGATAGTGCCAACGCAGATATCTGGGTGGCCTCAAAGGACATTCGCCACCTTGATTTCACCTTGCCCATTCCCTACGAACGACTCCAGCAAGCCGAGGCGGTAGAAGGTGTCGATTACGCTGAGGCGCTGATTACCCAAGGGTCAGTTTGGCGCTACGGCTCGGATGGGGCTTATACTTCAACGGCGATCGCCCCTGTGCGGGTAATTGGATTCAACCCCTCTGGCTCCCTCTTTCGTCCTGACCCTTTAGTCAAAGGGAAGCTCGCAACCTTAACACGGCCCTATAGCGTCATCGTCGATCAAGTTGACCTAAAAACCTTAAGCATTAAGGGCATTGGGGATACCGCAGAAATTGGGGCCTTTAAGCCCAAAGTTGTGGGGCTAACAAACGGCATTCGCTCCATTGTTTCAAGCCCCTATGTTTTTACCTCATTACCCAATGCCAACGCTTATCTGAACTCACCCATTCTGACGCCGAAAGCCAATCCTCCCGCTCCATCTGCCCTTAAAAGCACGGATCGGGTGACCTACATTTTGATCCGAGCCAAACGGGGTACGGACCTCGAAGCTCTTAAGCGTCGTTTAGAAGCCAAGGTTCCTGATACCAGAGCCCTCACCCAAGCTGAACTCAAGACAATGACCCAAGAGTATTGGCGCAATAGCACTGGGGTGGGATTCATCTTAGGACTAGGTGCTGTAGTGGGCATCATCGTAGGCATCGTGATTGTGGGTCAAATCTTGTACTCTTCCGTCACGGATCACCTGCGAGAGTTCGGCACCTTAAAAGCCATGGGCTCGTCGGATTGGTTTATCTACCGCATCATCCTAGAGCAGGCGCTCTGGATGGCAGTGTTGGGTTATCTTCCAGGCATGGGCATTGTGCTGGTTGTAGGGAGTTGGACCCAAGCGGCTCAAGCGGTGCAAATTTTGGTTGGGCCGATGACAGCAGGTGGGGTGTTTGTACTCACCGTTGCCATGTGCTGCGGTGCTGCGGTGTTTGCCATCCAAAAGGTGACTCGGCTCGATCCGGCAATGGTGTTTAAATCCTAAGGATCAGCCGCATTCGCCGCTAGTGTAGGTTCGTTGAGTGAGGAAGGGTAAGAGGATGATGGAATTTCAACTGACGCAAGCAACACCCAAGACATCTGGGAATAGCGCTCTTGATGACGAAGAGAATCTGGTCGACTTCGGCTTCATGTTCAATCGCGTTTAGCAAGATTGAGTTCTATTACCGAGCAATACCCATGACACTCTCTTTTATGAAACAGTCTACTTCCGCTTCCGTGAGTGCGTCGCCTGAATTTGCGCTTTGTGCGACAGGCGTTGAAATGGAGTTTTCCACTGGGAGCCAATCTGTTCAGGTCTTGAAGGGGATCGATCTCAAGATTAAGACAGGCGATATTCAGCTTTTGATGGGGCCTTCTGGATCGGGCAAAACCACGTTGCTCTCCATTTTGGGCGGCATCTTAACCCCTACGGCTGGGGAAGTGCATATTCTAGGTGAAGAGATTACGCGATTGTCACGGCATAAGCTCGCACAGTTTCGTCTGCATAACTTAGGATTTATCTTTCAAGGGTTTAATTTATTTCCGGCCCTAACCGCAGCAGAGAACATCGAAGCGACACTCAATTTGAAAGGAATTTACGGACGAGAAGCTCGTCAGCAATCGCTGAAGCTGCTTGAACAGGTTGGGTTAGCGGATAAGAGCCAAAGTTTACCCGCTGATTTATCGGGTGGCCAAAAACAGCGCATTGCGATCGCCCGTTCCTTGGCAGGCAAGCCGCGTTTAATCTTAGCCGATGAGCCAACCGCAGCACTGGATTCACAGCGGGGTCGGGCGGTGATTGAATTGTTGCGATCGCTCGCCAAAGAAGAAGGCTGCACCGTGATTATGGTGACCCATGACCCACGGATTGTCGATATTGCAGATCGGGTGGCCTACGTCGAAGACGGGCTTTTGTCTTTGGCATCGCCTGCTGCCCCGACGAAGACACATCCAACGGAATTCCCCTCCTAGAGGGCACTGGGTATGCGAGCATTCATCACAGGCACAACCGGATTCGTCGGTGCTAATTTAGCGCGGCTGCTTCTAGCCCAAGGCCATCAAGTTCGGGCCTTGGTTCGGCCCCAGAGCCGCTTAGACAACCTACAAAATCTAGGGGTTGAAACCGTGGTTGGCGACCTCTGCGATCCTGGATTAGCAGAGATGATGCAGGGTTGCGATGCGGTTTTCCACGTTGCAGCTCACTACAGTCTCTGGCAAGCAGATCGCGCCCAACTGCACCACAGCAACGTACTGGGCACGCGTCATCTCTTGGCAGCCGCCCGCGCTGCGAAAGTAGACCGCACCGTTTATACCAGCTCGGTCGCCGCAATTGGCGTCCCTGCCGATGGTCGTGTTGCCGACGAAACCTACCAAAGTCCACCCGAACGCTTAATTGGAGCTTACAAACAATCAAAGTATTGGGCGGAACAAGAGGCCCACGCGGCGGTTCGCAACGGGCAGGATGTGGTAATTGTGAACCCAAGCACTCCGATTGGCCCTTGGGACATCAAGCCAACCCCCACGGGTGATATCATTCTCCGATTTTTGCGACGACAGATGCCTGCTTACCTCAACACGGGTCTGAACCTGATCCATGTTCAAGATGTGGCGGCTGGTCACCTCCTGGCTTTAGAAAAAGGCACCACTGGCGATCGCTATATTTTAGGCAACGAAAATCTAACCCTTGCCCAAGTCCTGAACCAACTCTCAGATTTGACGGGTCTGCCTGCACCCAAAACTGTTGTTCCAGCCTGGATACCCCTGAGTGTGGCTTGGATGGATGAGCGGGTGCTGGCTCGCTTTGGCAAAACCCCTTCTGTGCCGCTCGACGGTGTACGCATGTCACGGCAAATGATGTTTTACGACGCCACCAAAGCCCAGCAGGTCTTGGGTCTGCCCCAAACACCCATTCGCACTGCGCTGCAAGAAGCCATCGATTGGTTTGTGCAGCACGGTTATGCCCCAGCGCCACCTCAGTCCCGCACAGCACCCGAAACGTTAGGTTCGCACCGCTGACCCATAGAATTGTATTGCTCAACTATGGCTTGAATGAAAAGAACATGCGGCTAGAATTTGTCCCCGTCGAAGACTTTTACTTTGCACTCACGCTGTGCGTCAAAACACTAGAAGAAATTTCCGATTCTGAGCTGATTCTGAAGGTCCATGGGTTACTCCGCGATCGCTTTGATCAGCCTTCCACGGTTGCATCTGCTCAGCAAAATACCTTTAACTACGTCTTCCGAGTTCTCGACTACGACAACAGCCCAGCACCACAGTTGGTCGTGTCCATTGCGGACTGGCAAGATAAATTGCGCCTGAGCAGTGACTTTGGCTGGACCCTTGATGGCGATCGCAAACCCGTCCGTACAGACAAGTTCCCCTTACGCGCAAGCTTCAACATGGAATTGAAGCAGCACCTCAGTCAAACGCTTCAGCTCCCTCTAACCTAATGGTTAGGTCTGGCAAAACAGAAACGTAGGCCCATTCGTTACAAAGGGCCTACAGCAGTTCTGAGGAAGTATTGATAACAGTCGGGGATGCCACCGCAGGCAAGACAAACAGCATCCCATCTATCTACGCTATGCCAATGCAACAGTTCCTGGGGGGCTTTGTGCTTCCTGGTATAGATTGCTGTGTTCTGACGCCTCTAACAGTACACAAACCGCGAGAAGCACCGTATCAGGAAGTGCAAAGCCCAAACTGGCCTTTAGCGACGAAGTTCAGCCTTTAGTGCATTTTTTAGTTCAGCCTGACGAAACTCTTCTAGCAGTTGCTGCATCCGAAGCGCTTCATCATCGTAGGGAGCATCGTCAATGATTTCCCTACGCACCCATCTGTGGATGGCGTGTGAAACCTGGGACAGAAGTCCAGTACGCTTGTGCTGCCCTAAAGGAATGGACTGGCGATACACATTAACTCCTTCGGCCATTGCCAAAATTCTAGTTTTCGTCGGGTGAGGCAAAGGAACCATAAGAGGCCCCTAAGGACCAAAATGTCGCCGCAACAACCGCATTAGAAGCAATAGCGAGGGCAACTCCAGCGATAGCAATTCCAATAATCATGGCGTTTCTCCTTGGGTGAGGATGGGCGAGGTCAATGTTGAAGCGGTGTTAACTGTTGAATTAATTCTAAACAAGTTTCATTTGAATTGCAATTCATTTTCAATTTTGTATATTTTGAATCTTGATTCATGTATAATTCAATCTTTTGGCACAAATCTGCCCTTCTCGCCCAACCAACAGCCCTTTTGAGCCGTTATGGGACGATATAAGCGATTGTCGCTGCAATGTATGCAGCGATTCAAAAGACTCTCGCCAGGGTTATCTAGGAGAGGCGAGCGGTTTTTGGTGTAGTTGCCTCAAGCTCTGGCAGGATGACGATGAAGGTACTACCTGGCGTCGATTGTTGAGGGAATTGCCGTCGAGCAGGACTCACGGCTTGTAATTCACCATGCATTTGCACAATCAAGTCCTTGGCGATCGCCAATCCTAACCCTGTGCCTGGAATATTGGTATTGGCCTGCACACCCCGATAATTGCGCTCAAACACACGCTCTAAGTCTTGGGCAGGAATGCCAGGCCCCGTATCGGAAATTTGCACCACCTGATACTGACCAGTGGTAGAAGTATCGGACACATCGAGGGGTTGCTGTTCTACGCTCAACCCTATACTCCCTCCAGCGGGTGTGTATTTAATCGCATTGTCGAGAAGATTCGCAAAGACCTCTTGCAAGGCCGTAGCATCGGCATAAATCGGCGGTAAGTCGGCGGGGATGGCAACCTCTAGGCGTAAGTTTTGCTCGTCCACGCGCCCCACAATTGAATGCAGCAACGGCTCTAGGATTTCTTGAAGCCAGCAAGGCTGTAGCGTAAGTGTTCCTCCCGTCAGCCAACCACGCCCCGGTAATAGGGCAGGGGTTTGCTCAACCGTTTCGGGTTCGAGGGTAGCATTGCCCAAATCAATCGCTTCGTCAAATTGGCGCAACAAACGTTCGAGGCGATCGCTCTCGCCCACGATACTTTGCGCTAAATCACGGTTTTCGTCATTGCTGCCCAACCGCCGTAGCATTAACTTGCCCAAGGTCCGCAGTGTTGTTAGGGGGTTGCGAAATTGATGTAGCAACGTGGAAAGACGGGTTTGCTGTTGCGTTTCCAGCAAGCGTTGTTGCTCATGAATCTGCGCCAGCCATTGGGAGCGCTGATCTAAAACACAGGCGATCGCCAGGGTTTGGGCAATCTGCTCCAACTGTGCCTGTTCACGTTTGCGCCAGCGCCGCCCCTCGCGCACCACCACCAGTAACCCCCAAATCACATCCTCATAAACGAGGGGCAACATCATACGGGTCGGCTCCGGGCCATCAGCAAGGGCCCATTGATCTACAGAGGGTGCCACCGTCGCAGAAGTCGCTGGCGGAGAAGACGCAGATGGTAAGCGCTGAAGAGAAGACGTCGCCCCTTGAGCATGCAACAACTGAGACCATAGCGTCGAGCGATGGGTTGCCTTCGGGAGCACAAAGGGAATAGCGGGAGGCCACACACTGTCAGGTTCTGGCAGAACCACCACAGGAACCAAGGCCGTTTCGCGTTCTGCTGTCGGGTCCTCTGTCAGATAAATTGCACTGAGGGATGCGCCAAACCCATGAACCAAAAGCTCTGCCTGCGTTCGACACAGAACCACAAATTCCGAACTAGCAGGCATTAACATCTGAAAACGCACACGAAGAGCAGCACGCAGAAGATCTGCTTAACGTCCAGTGTAACTTGTTCTTTAACGGAGCCCAATTTGTGCTTCAGACTTGGCCAATGCGCCATCTAGCTCACGCTTTCTCAAAGATGACAGAACAATTATTCGCAGGCATCGCAATGGTGTCACGCCACGCCAGATTCCTTTGCGCGGCAATGGCAATCACATCCTCTAGCTGTCGCAGCCCCCACTCTGGATTGCGCGATCGCAACATTGCATCAAAGGCCTCATTACTCGGTGCTGTCTGTATCCCTTGCTGTAGATAAGGACCATACAGATAAAGCACCCCACCCGCAGGCAAAAGCTGGCCAGCGCCAGCCATCAAGCCAAGCGTGGCCTGCCAAGGCGAAATATGCAACAAGTTAATGGCCACAATCGCCTGAACAGACTCCTGCAGCAATGAGGGGAGTTCTGCAATGTGCTCACACACCCGATCCGGCCACTGAGGCTGACTCACATCTAAGGCCATTGGCGGCAGTACCTGATCTGACGGTTCAGCCTGTCGCCACGCCTGAATACTCTCCAGTGCCTCGGGCGACGGATCGCTGGGTAGCCAATAACCTCCAGACAGCCGAGGGGCAACGTAAACCGCATGTTCTCCTGTACCGCTGGCAATCTCCAGCACAATCCCTTGCTGCGGCAAAATCCGCTGCAATACTTGGAAGATCGGCTCACGGTTGCGGGCAACCGCAGGCGCAAACTGTCTCGCGTCAGATGGCGTCATCTTCAATTCCACTCAATTCCAAAAATCGTTACGATAGAACAAAAAATTGGTTCATTTGGTACATCTCTCTCACCTGAGTGCCCCTTCTTTCCTCTCTTGTAGTTATGACTCCATCTATTGCACCAACACTTGCGCCATCGCTCACGGACCTCACGACTCACTTCATGTATGTACGTGCTTGGAGCGAACGCCTGTGCGCCCCTCTGAATATTGAGGACTATGTGGTGCAAACGATGCCGGACGTCAGTCCACCCAAGTGGCACTTGGCTCATACAACTTGGTTCTTCGAGACCTTTTTGTTAATCCCTTATCTGCCAGAATACGAGGTTTTTCATCCAAAGTTTGGCTATCTGTTCAACTCCTACTATGAAGCGGTAGGCGATCGCCATCCTCGACCCCAGCGCGGTCTATTAACGCGCCCCACCGTAGAAGAAATCTATACCTATCGCACCTATGTGGACGATGCCATGCGATCGCTCTTAACACAGAGCCTAGATCGTCCAGAAGTTCGCGCCTTAGTAGAGCTAGGCCTGCATCACGAACAGCAGCATCAAGAACTGTTGCTGACCGACATCAAACACATCTTGGCCAGTAACCCCCTACGGCCTGCCTACCGTAGCGACCTCCCTTCGCCCCCACCCATCAGCCCCAGATCTGGGAATACCCAACAATGGTTCAATTACCCGGGTGGACTCCACACCATCGGACACGAGGGGTCAGACTTTGCCTTCGACAACGAAAGCCCACGCCACACCGTTTATTTAGAACCCTATGCCCTATCCCCCCAACTGGTGACCAATGGCGATTACTTAGAATTCATCGAGGCTGGCGGTTACCAGCAAGCCGAGCATTGGCTCGCTGAAGGGTGGGCAACAGTACAGCAAGAAGGCTGGAACGCACCCCTATACTGGGAAAACATCGATGGCGCATGGCAAATCACCACCCTCGGCGGGCAAAAACCCCTCAACCTTAACGAGCCCGTCTGCCACGTTAGCTTCTTCGAGGCAGATGCCTTTGCCCGATGGCGTGGCCAACGTCTGCCCACAGAAGCAGAATGGGAAGTCGCGGCAGCCAGCACACCTCTGCGTGGCAACCTCTTAGAACAGGATTATCTGCATCCCATTGCGATGGAACCCTCGTTTTATGGAAATGTCTGGGAATGGACACAAAGCGCCTATCTGCCCTACCCCGGATTTCAGATCGCATCTGGTGCGGTTGGAGAATACAACGGCAAGTTTATGTGCAATCAAATGGTTCTGCGGGGCGGATCTTGCGCCACCTCTTGGAGCCATCTGCGGGCAACCTATCGTAACTTTTTTCCGACTGCAGCACGCTGGCAGTTTACAGGCATCCGTTTAGCCCAGTAGTGTAGAGAGCAATATTGCATGATTCAATGACAGATCTGCGGCAAAACAGCGGGCAGACACATTAATCTCATCTAAGAACTGTTGTACGCGCTTTACCCCAGCATTGGATTTGTCAAGTTCAGCAGTTTTTGATGCGCTGGTGTTCTTCCAATGTACTCAAAGTCCATCCCCTTGCGTGTTTTGCTGATTGCAACCTTCGTACTCCAAACGGTTGCTGCGGTTAGCTTAACGGTTTGGCTGGCCTGGCGGAACGAACAAAGCTCAATCACCGAGATGAACACCTATGTTCAGATTGAGTCTTTTCGCAAAATTCAAGACAGGCTAACTGAGTACTTAAATTCTGCAGCCGTAATCAATCGGCTCAATCATCAAACCCTGACTCGTGCGCGCACCTCAGATCCGGCTGAGTCCCTCACCGCACAGTTTCTGCAACAGCGGGATCTCTCAGCAGCCGTGCCTGTCACCGCTATTTATTTTGGCAGTACAGAGGGTCAGTTCTTAGGACTGGTATCCGAACAGGACAAAAATTGGAGCATTGCACGCACCCATCGTGGCACGGATTGGCGCTATGCGACCTACGCCATGAATGCGTCCGGGCAAGCGACCCGCCTTTTAGATCTGGGCAAACCCTACGATCCCAGACAGCGTCCCTGGTATACCAATGCCTTGAAGCAAGGCAAATCACGCTGGAGCGTTGTCTACCAAGACTTCCAAGAACCAACACTGGTCATGACGATGTCGGAACCAGCGTACAATCCTCAGGGCAAATTGTTGGGCGTCGTGGGGGTCGATATTACCCTCACCCAGTTAAGTACGTTTTTGCGATCGCTCTTGATGCCGAAGTTAGCCCTGTTACTGGTGGTCGACAGCAACGGTCAATTAGTAGCAACTTCAACCGCGCAAAAACCCTTTGTAGTTCGCAACAATATTGCCCAACGGATTTCTGCGGTTGATCTCCCCGATCCCACCGTGCAGGCCACAACACCGGTACTGAAAAAAGCATTAGCCCAATGGAAAGCCAGTCATGCCACCCAACCTGAAACGTTTAACGTGCAGGGCATTCCTTACACCCTACGCCTAGCCCCCCTGCAAGATGACTATGGCTTGGATTTTGTGGTTATCGCCGCAATGCCCAATGATACGTTTCAACAGCAAATTGCCAACCACAGCCGCGAAACCTTGCTGTTATGTGTTGCAGTGCTAATGACAGCCATATTGCTAGGGCTTATCGCTGCACGACGTCTCAGTCAAGCTCTGCATCAGTTTCTAGATTCTGGACAGGCGATCGCCGACGGCAACCTCAACCAAAGCATTCCGCAAAGCCGCGTCCAAGAACTGAACCAACTTGCGCAAACCTTTAACCGCATGGCGCAGCACTTACGCCAAGCCTTCGATGAATTAGAACTTCGCGTCCAGGAACGAACAGCCGCCCTCAAACAATCGGAAGAAAAATTTGCCAAAGTCTTTTACGCCCACCCCAATGGCATTGCCTTAAGCAAACTCCACGACGGCCAATTCATCGATGCCAATGATAGCGCCCTGAAATTATTTGGTTATCAACACCACGAATTCATCGGCCAAACCAGTACAGAATTAGGGATCTGGATCAGCAATGGTCAGCCAAACCCTACCCCCACCCATCCTCCTCAATATCCCGTTCGGGCTCTAGAATGTTGCATTCGAACGCAGGGGGGCGAACTCAAAACCATCTTATACTCTGCCGACTTAATCGAACTCAATGGCGAACCTTACCTGATTAGCCTGATGCAAGATATTACAGATCGCAAACGCGCTGAAGATGCACTGCGCCGATCAGAAGAAAAATTCGCCAAGGTCTTTCACGCCAATCCCAACCCAATGACCATCAGTCGCGTTGAGGATGGATACTTTTTAGATGCCAACGAAAGTGCTGCTAATTTCTTAGAGACCGATGTCTGCCACATAGTGGGACACACAAGCAGCGCATTGCAGATTTGGGTCGATCTACA
>DATNQK010000684.1:0-5147 GCA_036704065.1 Stenomitos sp. | reverse complement strand
GCATTCTGACTGATAACGATAAGCTCTATCAGTTCAAGCTCAAAGCAGCCGAAGGGATGCCGAAATACACAGCGTTGAACATTGTGTCTGACAACCAGGGCACTCCCTTGATTGATATCAACACCTACCGCAGAGGCTCTTTGGAGGATGTTGAACGCGGTCTGCAAATTGCACAGTCTCGGAAGTTACTCGGTGTCAACACATCCATCGCGGCACGAGTGATGAACTTTACCGCCCTGGTGCGCAATGGCGAATCCCTAACTACGGCTGCATCCAAAGCAGGCATCTCAATGGCTGTGGTGTCCAAACTGGCAGACATGGGCCAAAATCCCGCTTCTGTTCCTACAGCACCACCACCGCTAACCCGTCCTTCCAAAACTCTTCCTACAGCATCACCACCGCTAACCCGTCCTTCCTCCATCTCTGAAAAATAGATTGTCTACCGAGGAGGTTCTATGTTCTCCCAATACTGCCCTTACTCTTCATACAATCCCTTATTCACTGCCATCGCACAGATTGCACTCCTGATCTGCCTTGATGTTTGGGTTTGTATGCCAGCTTCAACCTCCCACTCTCACATTCCCCATGCACAGACTTCGGCTGTTGTATCCAAGGGAGGGCTTCAGCATGTCTCCCCATAGCCGTACTCTCAAGCGACTGGCTCTGATTGCAGCGGCGATCGCGCTTGGCACCCTCACCCTCAAGGCACATGCCCAACAACGGCCACCCCTCGAAAGAAGCCCATTACCGTTGATTCCCAGCGGCGGCACCCAGATCTTGGACTGGAATAGAATCAGCTTCCAAACCTTTGGTGGAATGCACAAGAGCGGTCAGTTCAAGGCTCCACCTCAGTTATCAGGCTATCTAGGGTTTGACCCCTCTGTTACCTGGGCAAAAGGTACTCCTGTCTCGAATGTCGTGCGCTTGGGGTTTGTTGATCAGGCATTTGGGCTACAGTTGCTGACACTGGATCAAATTGCAGCTTACACAGGCGTGAATGTGCAAGGTTTGCCACTTGCAGCCTACGGTCTGCTTAAGTGGCAAACCTTGGGGTCTTTAGTGCAGGCAGTGCCAGGGTTGGCCAATCTCTATGTCGCACAAGTGCCCCCGATTGCAACCTTGGTTGGCAACTATGGCTACTACTACTCCAATATCACCATCGGGCAGCTCTTATCGAGCCAACCAGGGGTTGCAGCACTCCCTTTGACACCCATCCTGAATGGGTTTTCCATCGGTAGCATTCCTGGTCTATCCGCTGCCAGAATTGATAGATTTCGACTCTGGAAAGCGGCATTTGTTGCTGACATTCCTGGCTTGCCACAACTGGTCTTTGCTCGATTCCCGATTCAGCCGCAAAATAATGGTCGCCCTCAATTTCCAATCACGAGTAATAGCATTCTTGAGCGCACACCCTTAATTGCTGCGGTGGGTCTAGTGCGTCACCTCCTGGCGCAAGCTGGCCCCATCACGACAGCCGCAGGCGCAGCACTTTTCGATTTCCCGCTCAACTATGACGGCTTTATCACTACAAACGTGATTACAGGCTCAGACCGGATGGGCTTCAATGTCCCCTGTGCTCAGCCTGCCTGCGGCCATATCGAGCTGGGTCTACCGTTCAAGGGCGCTCGGTTTATCTCTGGCTCTCAGCAATGGGTCTATGGAGGGCATGGACTCTTAGGCCAACTCTTCGGCAACATTGAGCCAACAGGTCGCCCATTGGTGGGCAATCGTAAGCCAGAGCGTGAACCCTTCAAACTAATTCTCAACTGGGCAGACGACACCACCGGAACCGCGATTATGGGCCTCGCCATGCACTTCTGCATCCATCACGAATGGCCCGACCCATTACCCAATCCCGATTGCACTCCCTACATCTTTGAATTCCCTGGTGTCTGGGTGTGGAAAGAAAATGAAGTCATTTTCATCGGTGGCCCTGGTATTCCGTCGAAATCGTGATCTGCAAATCAGAAGCTCATACTTGAAGCCTCATGTCTCAGCAAACTCCACAATCCAGCATTCCCCCCTCACCGCAGGCCTCCGTTAGCGGCGGACTCTCTCAAGACCTTTGGCACAGTATTGGTAATAGTTCTGGGCTTGCTCTGCTCGGCTGTATTGCATTTCTTGTGATCGTTGCCCAGCTCGGCAATTTATCCAAAAAGCCACGCTTAGCTTCTGGGCATTGGGGCACCCATAAGGAAGTTCGCACAGCACAACGTAAAGCGCATCAACAAATTGCAGGCCGCAAGCGCAATTCGGTCGCCCTCTACGTGGGTGTCAAAAACCCAAAATACAAAGTACCCAACCGCAATCGTCGGTATATCCCAGACGTGCAGCGAGGTGTAGGGGTCGTCGGTGGCCCTGGCTCCGGCAAAACCTTTAGCATGATTGACCCCATGCTCAGATCCGCTGTCGAGCAGGGTTTACCGATAATCCTCTATGACTTCAAGTACCCGACACAGTGCAGCCGGATTGCGGCCTATGCAAAGATGCTGGGCTACCGCATCGACATCTTTGCCCCAGGCTTTCCTGAGTCTCAAGTCTGTAATCCACTCGACTTTTTGAGAGATGAAACTGATGCTGAAACTGCTCGCCAGATCGCCGCCGTTCTCAACAAAAATTTCAAGCTGGCAAATGCGGGACCCGAAGATCCATTCTTCGGGCCAGCAGGTGATCAGCTGACTGAAGGGGTCTTTGTCCTGGCAAAAGCCTCACCCTACCCCGACCTGATTACTTGCCAGACCATCCTTGACCTTGACCAGCTCGGCCACCGTATTGAAGCGGCTGACCTCAACCCTTGGGTAAAGAAAAGCTTCGGGCAGTTTCTCTCAGTTAAAGGCTCTGAGAAGACTGCGGCCTCGATTCAGGGGACAGCCAACAACAACTTCAACCGCTTTACTAAGCCCGGTCTAATTGGTGCCTTTGCGGGGGCCACGAGCCTACCCCTCGACCTTTCGGGACGGCAGATGCTCATTATCGGTCTCGACCGTGAACGTCGCGATGTTGTCGGCCCCTTGGCCGCTACCATCCTGCACATGATTGTGAATCGCAACGTTTCCAAGAAACGACATGACCCCCTCATCGTTGGCTTGGACGAGTTGCCCACGCTCTACCTGCCCTCGCTCGTGAACTGGCTCAACGAGAACCGTGAAGACGGCTTCTGCGGCATCCTGGGCTTCCAGAACATGACCCAGCTCGAAAAGGCTTACGGCAAGGAAGTTGCACGCGCCATTATCACAGGCTGCTCCACCAAGGCCATCTTCAACCCTGGTGAACCTGAATCGGCGCGGGTCTTCTCTGAAATCTTGGGCGAGGAAGAGATCCGTTACAAACAGAAGTCACGCTCTCGTGGCAAAGGAGGTGGCTCTACCTCCATCTCCGACCAGGATCGTACCCGCAAACTGTTCGAGCCAGCCCAATTCCTCAAGCTTCCTACAGGGCGATGCATCCTCATCAGTCCTGGATTTGCCAACAAGCGAAAAAAGGAGGCCAATATCCCCCTCAATTGTGAAATCAAAATTGCCAAATCTGAACTCAAGCTCGTTGACGAAATGGAAGCCGGATGGGAGGCCGTGCGCAATGAATGTATCCGCCGCAGCACCCAGCTCGTCCCTGGCGAAAAGGATTTGATCCTGCGCCGTCAAGCCCTCGAAGAACTCATCCCTCTCCCGTTAACCGCGTAATTTCCGACTCATTCATTCTTGGAGAATAACTATGTCTACAGCAGTTGAAGAACTCACCCTTCCTGATGCGATCGCCACCAAGCTGTCACCGGACAACCAAGCTATTTTGCTCCGGCATCCTGGGGCTATCGAGAACCTGACGCAGTTTATCGATAGCCCACCATTCCCTGGCAACACCCTCATCGACACCTTTGAATTGTTTGCGGATGAGATTCCGGTTTATGCCGAAGTGGATGGTGAAGTGACCTTAGCCGTTGAAGCACCAGAGGGTGACATCCAGGTTGAAATTTGCGAGATGGCGATCAATGGCGAACTGGCAATGGTCAAAGTAGGCGACCAAATCGTTCTCAACCGGATTGACGAAATCGCCAAGCACTCAATGAACTTCAAACAAAAGCTATCCAGCCTGCCTGTGTAACGCTTCCTTCTCCTGCACTCCCTCCCATCTTTTCAAAATCAAATTTAGGAGTTTTTTATGGCCGTCGATAATCCGACTGTTGTACCAGAAGCTGCTAGTGCTTCTCAGGAGTGGCAAAAACTCAAAGCCGAAGTCTCAGCGCTCCTACTCAAAATCCTCGAACGCATCCCAGCCCAAGAGTCAAAGGACGAGGATAAAAAGGCAACGCAGAATCAAAACCAAACGCCAACACAAGAGGCTGAGAACAAAGCTCCAGCTAAAGGGCGAGAGCTGGAAATCCAACTCGGCAAGAACAAGATATTCAAGGGAATAGAAGGCCAAGCACCCAAATTCAATTCCATGTCGCCCACCCAAGCGGCAACCATTTCCAAGTTGATGGATACCCCGTCAACCTCCAATACTGAGGAACTTGCTTCTGCGGTTAAAACCCTCGGCGGAAAAGTCCTTACCGTCCGCGTGGATCGTGAGCCCGTCTTACGCTTAGCTGACGGGCAACTCGAAAATAACCTCTACCGCGAACCGGAGCGCACTGCCGAAGCTCAGACTATCCAGCAACCGGACGCGATCGCACCTGAACCTCAACCAGAGGCTACACCTGAACCTCAACCAGAGGCGATCGCACCCGAACAGGAAGCCGCAACTCTTGCAGAACAGAGCGATCCCCAACCGGAGGCGATCGCACCTGAGCGGGAAACTGAACCGGAAGCCATTCCCACCGCAGAGGCCCAATCCAAAGCACTCATCCCCCCAGACTTCGGCATTGAGTCAGCAAAGGGGATCACACCAGAAAAAGTTGTCGCTACGGGCGACCGGATTTTGATGTATGGCTACGGGCAATTAGAGGAATTACGGGTCGAATTAAACGAAACCTATCAGCGGTCTAACGCACCTGGCTTCGAGTATATTCGCCAAAATGACCAGGTTCGACAGTTCGAATCTCGATTTGACGAACTCAAAGCCTCTTTTGAAAACAGGCTCAATGAGGCGATCGCAAAAGGCAAATATGTCACAACTGAAACTCAGCTAGAGGCTGAAACACCCGTAGAACA
>DATNQK010000683.1:0-7954 GCA_036704065.1 Stenomitos sp. | reverse complement strand
ATAGGCGTCGGCTTCTCGTTCTGTAATCACTGCTTCGCCTAAGCGATCTACGGTGGCGACCATCCCATTGCGGCTTAATTTCTCCAAACTTTTCAGCAGTGGGGTGAGGCTATCGCCCGCAATATAGCGATGGGCTAAGGCGGAAACCGCTGCGGTGAAGGTGGTCGCTGCCATTTGAGCGGGCAGAGAATCGGGCGCGGCAAAGTTGAGCAACTGCTTGAGGGCACTGGGCAGTTCAACCCCCGGTACCGTCAAGTAAGCTTGGAGGTGGCGGGCAATATCTGCTTTGGTCGAGAGGGTGGGCAATACATCGATTAAGCGAAAGAGTTGCACTCTTAAGCCAGGGTTGTTCATGGTCCAAGCCAGCAGCTTATCTTCCAAGCGGGTTTGATCACGCAGTTGGGCTAGCCACGAGCCTTGACTTTGCATCGCAGCGAGTAGCTGTTGGGCAATTCCTTGGGTTTCTTTTTCATACATTGGATTCGAGCCAACCCCAGTCATACTAGCAATGCTCCTTCGCCATCCCTTCCATTATCTGGGCCATCCCTTTTGAGCCACATCTGCATATTTGGGCAAGGGAAGCGCCAACCCAACTGTGACACAAGATACATTTCACTAGGACAATGTCTAGGGCAAATATGTGTTGGGTTCATAACCAACCCAACTTGCGATTTCTTGCTTGTGTTTGTATGGCGAGCACCAGGAAATAAATAAAACTCGCCCCTTCTTACTACTGCGCAAGAAGGGGCAAGATCTCATTCAATTTTTAGTGCCAATTGTGATCAGTAGATGAGAGCAATGCTACTTACTAGGGAGTATATTCTCCCTGATTTAAGAAGGATATCTAAATCTAAGGTTGAGAGCAGCTTGCTAAAACCCATCGGGCATTTGTACGGGCGGCATCGGTGCCAGTGGCCTTGGGGCCGAGGGTATGGTTCCATTTGCCGGACAACCAATGGCAATTTCTTGACTCTTGGGGAACTGTCTTAGCAATTGTAAAAACAAGGCACGATTGAAGCTGCGCGGGTCTTTACGAGTTCCTGAACGATCCACGGCTTGATGGGTTGTAATGCGCTCCTCTGACACGCCTGTTTTGGCGACGAGCCATGCCGCAGAGCGGTATTGTTGGTCTGTGTAGCCACTATGGACATTCCCATTGCCGCGACCATCGGGTGGACTTTCAAAGGAAATGTGGTAGGCAAAATTATTGACTGAAGAGGAGTACAGCCGATTGGTTTTGACGGCTTCCCCATTGAACATTGAATTGCCAGCCCCAAATGCACGCTTATCGGGCGGTACGAGATAAAAGATGGTGCCATCTCGTTTAATCAGTGCATGGTAGCTGGCTTGATCTTCATCGCGGGGGTGCGCTGTTTGAAACACTCTGACGGTTTGCCACGCAGGAATCACTGTTTCATGCAACACAATGACAGGAAGGTTCGAAACAGGAACGCCGTTGACGTCTTGGAGATAACGCTCGCCAAAGTTGGTGGGGTGGGCGAGGGTGACTTGTTCGTCAGGACGATAATTATTGAACAGGGGATTGCCCATTGAGTTGGAGTCGTTGGGCAACATGGCCACTGTAGCGCTGCGGTTGCGGAATCGTTCCAGGGTTAAGGTTCCTGGAACAAAGGTGGTTTCGATGTTGGGTTGAGGTGGATAAAGCTTAGGTCGCAACGAGCAGCCAACGGTCGGGACGCCAGGTGGGTTGTACCACTGCGATCGCGCAATTTCGGGCCTTAAGGCTTGGGCAATCCGCTCATTGGGTGCGGTTTGAATGACAAAATCAGTCATTTTTTGAATCGCCCAACTGGCTTTAATGCTGCCCAAAAGGAGCACACTGACCAAGGATAAAGTGGTGAGGATGACAAGAATTCGGTGTTTCATGGCCGTTATGCCGCAAGAATAAGGCGATCGCTACAGTAAGCCGACCCTACTTTAATGTTTTAAGACTGTAGCATAGCAAGCGAAGACGATTGCACGACTCCGGTTGGCTTGCTTCAGCTTTGGTATCTACGCAGTGCTTTTCTTTATTGCTGTCGCGCTTCTCAATCCTTTTGTTCCTTTAAAATTATGCGGATTGATAAAAGTAGCTTAAAGTGCAGCCCATGCTGTAATTAATCAACATTTGAAAATGATTTAGGCATTGTCAATTTTGTGAATCAATTGAAGGATAAAAGGCAAAAGGTTATAGATAAAATGCCTTAAACAATGCATGGATGGACAATCTAGATCTCATTAGAGCAGCATGAAACGGTAAGCTGTTGAAGAGCGTTCATCCCAAGTCATCATGGCAACCGTTAACGATAACTATCTCAAGCTAAAAGCTGGCTACCTATTTCCCGAAATTGCACGTCGCGTGAATGAATTTGCCGCAAATAATCCCGATGCGGCGATTATTCGCCTCGGTATTGGTGATGTCACCGAACCGCTGCCGGAAGCCTGCCGGACTGCCATGATCAAAGCTGTAGAAGATATGGGCGATCGCACTTCCTTTAAAGGCTATGGTCCAGAGCAAGGCTATGAATGGCTCAGATCGGCGATCGCAACTCACGATTTTCAATCTCGGGGTTGTGACGTTGACGCCAGCGAAATTTTTATCTCCGATGGGTCTAAGTGCGACACAGGTAACATTCTCGACATTTTCGGCAACGATAACACCATTGCTGTAACGGATCCGGTCTATCCCGTGTATGTGGATACTAACGTGATGGCAGGTCACACCGGAGATGCCAACGAAAAAGGGGAGTATGCAGGTTTACTCTACCTCCCAATTACGGCTGAAAATGAATTTACAGCTCAGATCCCTAGCCAAAAAGCGGACTTGATCTATCTGTGTTTTCCGAATAACCCCACGGGTGCAGTGGCCACCAAAGCCCATCTCCAAGACTGGGTAAATTACGCTAAAGCCAACGGCTCCATTATCTTTTTCGACGCGGCCTACGAAGCCTTCATTACGGACCCCAGCCTGCCTCACTCCATCTACGAAATTGAAGGGGCGCGGGACTGTGCCATTGAGTTTCGCTCCTTCTCTAAAAATGCAGGTTTTACCGGAACGCGGTGTGCCCTAACCGTTGTTCCTAAAACTCTGAAAGCTAAAGCGGCGGATGGTACTGATGTAGAGCTATGGAAGTTGTGGAATCGTCGCCAATCCACCAAATTTAACGGTGTCTCTTACATCGTGCAACGTGGTGCTGAAGCGGTCTATTCTCCCGAAGGTCAAGCTCAAACCAAAGCCTTAATTGCCTTTTACCTCGACAATGCCCGTATTATCCGCGAACAACTGACTGCGGCAGGCTTAAAGGTATACGGCGGAGTCAATGCGCCCTACGTTTGGGTGCAAACGCCCAATGGACTTTCCAGCTGGGACTTCTTTGATAAATTGCTGCACAACTGCCATGTGGTTGGTACACCAGGTTCTGGCTTTGGTGCGGCTGGGGAAGGCTACTTCCGCATTTCTGCGTTCAATACTCGGGCCAATGTTGAAGCTGCAATGCAGCGCATCACAAACAGCTTCAGCGCCTAGTCTGATTTGCTAGCAATTGCTTGTTGCAGTTAAGTCTGAAGCAATGCAGCCCTCCAGCCTCTGATAGGGGCTGGAGTTGTTTTTTAATTCCCTAGCGGGCTATGGGCTGGAACGCCGACTTTGCGCGGAAAACTTGCGGGTGTTTCGCGCACCTTACACAGTGATAGGCAATGACGTTGCCCTTGAGTGAGGGGGGTTAATGTGCTCCGCACGTCCACCAATTTGCCCCCCAATTGTTGGAGTGCTTTTTGCAGTCCCTCGGCTTCTGCTTCTGTCCATTGCCCTCGATACAAGACGGCTGTTCCGCCTACCTTCAGCAGGGGTAGTGCATACTCGGCACAACTCGCGGCTGGGCCTACTGCCCGAATCAGGGCTAGGTCATAGCTTCCTCGTTCCTTGAGACCACGACCCACGAGTTCGGCGCGATCGCAAAGTGTTCTCACTTGCCCCAGTCCTAAGTCGTCCCGCAAGGTTTCTAGGCAAGCGACTTTTTTGCGCGTTGCATCTAGTAGTGTGATAGACCAATCCGGTTGGGCGATCGCCGCAGGAAAACCTGGAAACCCTCCCCCCGTTCCAATATCAATCGTATTTAGCGCTTGGGGTGCCCCTTCTAACCACGGCTGAATGCCCCAGAGCGAATCCCACAGGTGTTTCTCCCAAAACTCATCTGCACTGGTAATGCGCGTCAGGTTTACCTTTGCATTCAATTGGCACAGTGCAGTCCAAAGCCTCTGAAATTGATCAAGTTGAGAAGGCGTTGGCTGCCAGTGCAAGGTTTGCTGCCAGATATCCAAATGATCGGGTAGCAAAGACTGGGACAAGGTGGAATCAAGTAGGTCGCTCATGCAGACTAGCTAGGCACACAAGGCACAACAATATATCAAATCTTCAGATCTTCCAGACGAATCACCGTCAAGACGAAGGTGCAACATCGCGGAAAGGATCGAGGGTATTTACACTCAGTCGCTGACTCAGATCTTCTGGAGACATGGGTTCTACCCTGCCATTTTGGATCAGCCAGCATCGATCTGCGATCGCCAATAGTTCAGCAGGCTCGTGGGTTACCGCTAGCAAACTCCAGTGTTGCTTGAGATGTTGCAACACATTTACCAGTTGTCGCCGCATCGACCAGTCTAAACCAGCCGTTGGTTCGTCGAGAAGGAGCAAGTGAGGTTGACGGATCAACTGAACTGCCAACGAGAGTCGACGCTGTTGACCGCCACTCAAAGACTGCGGTGATGCATAGAGTGAGAGTTCATCTAGGCCAACCGCTTGTAACGCTTCAACAATCCGCTCCGTTGAAATTTCAGGGTGGCCAAGGCGTAACTCTTCTTGAATGGTGCCGCCGCAAAAGTGCCGTTCTGGAAACTGAAACACTAATCCTGCCAGTTGTTGTAACGAAGCAGATGTCAGCGCCTGACGTCGCCAGTACAACTCACCAGACGTTGGGGTGGCTAGGCCCGATAAGATTTCGAGTAAAGTACTCTTGCCCGACCCACTCGGGCCAATAATGAGCCCTAACTCTTGGGCACCCAGTTCTAAATTGACCTGCTTTAAGATCGCTTCAGGGGTTGCTGTGGGATGGTAGACCAGGTTTTTGATATACAGCATGGAACGAAAGTCCCCCCCTTTGGGCTGGACAACTGCAGCATCCGCTGCATGCAGAACTGAGGGCTATTCTAGCTCAAAGGCAAGGACATCCGTGCCTCAGATACTTGCGATACGCGATGTCCGATAAAGAACGTAGTAGAGTAGCAAATAGTCAAAGCAGCAAATTCGCCGCTGAGTTCATCCTTGGGTTGAACTTGAGTATGGCTGGAAAGAAACTGCGGTTACAACGGTAGATGCAAGGTATGCAGGTTGAGTTTCGCGAATTTAATCCCTTTGATCTTTGGATTTGGATCGAGTTTGCTACCGTTCCATCCGAACAAGAAAAGCTCTACCTAGAACATGTGTTTGAATCTTGGTTTTACTTGGGCAAGCTGGGTGGTTTTAATGCCGAAAACTTGCAAGTTCAAGACGGTGGCCTAGAACTGAGCTATCTAGACTACAACACAGAAAGTTCGGGTACCCTCATGTCGCTGATGCACAATATGGGGGATTTTGAATACGAAGGTTACTGGGGGCGCTGCTGGTTTGATCTCGGCACCAGTGATGCGATCGCCCTTGATATCTTACTCAATGCCCTCATCCAGTTCAGCAAAGACTTCATTGCGCTAGAGCGGATTTGCATCGGTGGCGAAAACGAAGACTGGCCTGTGGCAAGTAGCGACAGCAAGCCCAAACCCTTTTACGAAGCATAGCACCGCAGCAATGGTAGCTACGGTGCTATGACGTGAGTGTTATGCCGTTAGTATTAGCGGAACATAATGCTGACAGAGCTATCTTCGTGAATCCGCCAAATGGTTTCCCCAAGAATATCGGCCACGGATAGCACCGTTAACTGCGGAAACCGCTTGTCTTCAGGGACAGGCATGGTACTGGTGACAATCACCTCTTCAAACACGCCGCTTGACAGACGTTCTGTGGCAGGCGGTGAAAAGACGGCATGGGTTGCACAGGCATAAACCTGATTTGCACCTTCTTTCTTCAGCAAACGGGCGGCTTCAGAAATCGTACCGGCTGTATCGATCATGTCGTCTACCAGCACGGCTGTTTTGCCAGCCACATCGCCAATCACATTCATGACTTCAGCAACATTGTGAGCCTGACGGCGTTTGTCGATAATGGCCAGCGGTGCATCGTTGAGTTTTTTGGCAAACGCACGGGCTCTCGCGACTCCCCCTACATCGGGAGAGACCACCACGAGATCCGGTAAGTTTTTGTGCTGCAAGTACTTAATTAAACAAGGAGAGGCATACACATGATCGACTGGAATGTCGAAGTAGCCTTGGATTTGTGCAGAGTGTAAATCCATCGCCAGAACGCGGTTGGCCCCGGCTTGGGTAATGAGATTAGCAGCAAGCTTTGCGGTAATCGACTCGCGACCCGCCGTTTTGCGATCCGCACGCGCATAGCCATAGTAGGGAATCACAGCCGTGACTTGACGTGCTGATGCTCGACGGCAGGCGTCGATCATAATCAGCAATTCCATCAGGTGGTCATTGACCGGATGACATGTGGGCTGGAGCAGATAGACGTCGCAGCCTCGGATCGATTCTTGAATCTGAACGTAAAGTTCACCATCTGCAAATCGCTTTCGTACCATTGGCCCGAGATCGACGCCTAAGTAACGCGCCACCTCTTGGGAAAGGGGAAGATTCGCAGATCCAGAAAAGACTTTGAGACGATTATTTTCTGGAATGATGGGCAAAGAAGACTGCAGAGGCAACGTTGCAGATCGAATCACAGCTTATTTCCCGAGCACTTTCTCAGCAATCTTAGCACCCCCAACCCTGAATTGGATGGGTCGCACGGTTTTTTTCTGACAGTCTATCCCAAGGGTGTAGGCAATGTATCCTACCAATGGACGTAGGTAGGATACATTGCTTACTGGTCCCGTTAGGATTGTTTGCCTCCACCCGGTCGTCGTCTTTGCAAAAACTCAGGAATGTCTAGAGCGGGAGGTGTTTTGTTGGCTCCGTCAGACGTTGATGTTTTCTCTGGGTTTGCTTTAGGAGGGGGTGGCGTTGTAGCCGGACGCTGCTGAGCGACAGATCGATTGGGGGTAGGAATGGAAATCGGCGTATCACCCGAAAAGCCTGTGGCAATTACTGTGATTTGTAATTCCCCTTGACGTCTCTCGTCAATCACGGCCCCAAAGATGATGTTGGCGTTGGAATCTACCACCTCGTAGATGGTGTCTGCTGCAGTACTGACCTCGTGTAAGGTCAAGTCCGAGCCCCCAGTGATGTTAAAGACGACGCCTTTCGCGCCCCGAATAGAGGATTCCAGTAATGGGGAGTCGATGGCGGCGATCGCAGCTTCTTTAGCCCGACCTTTGCCCGACGCAATCCCCACACCCATCAATGCAGATCCAGCATCGGCCATTACAGCGCGAACATCCGCAAAGTCGACGTTGACTAAGCCTGGGATATTGATAATGTCGGAAATCCCCTGCACCCCTTGGCGTAGGATATCGTCTGCAACCCTAAATGCTTCTTGCACCGGTGTTTGCTCTGAAATCACCGATAGAATTTTGTCATTCGGGATGACAATTAGAGTGTCTACACACCCTTGTAGGGCAGCAATCCCTTCTTCCGCTTGATGAATGCGGCGACGGCCTTCAAAGGTGAAGGGCTTAGTAATCACCCCCACCGTCAATGCACCCATTTCTTTGGCAATTTCTGCCACAATCGGCGCAGCACCTGTGCCTGTGCCACCGCCCATGCCGCAGGTAATAAACACCAAATCTGCACCGGCTAGAGCGGTTAGGATTTCATCACGAGACTCTTCAGCGGCTTTTTGTCCAATCGCAGGGTTACCACC
>DATNQK010000682.1:0-2237 GCA_036704065.1 Stenomitos sp. | reverse complement strand
TGAGTTAAATTCGCTGAGTAGAGGTGCCATTTCCGTTGTTCTGGCGTTGAGCCAGGAACATCATTAACTCGTCGCAACACGTAGCTACCGCGAAATCGCTGTGACGTTCCATCTGTGGTGACAGCAGTCACTGTAACTGGAATCTCAATATACAGCGGTTTTTGATTGAGTAAGCCACAGTTTGTTAGCCTAAGAGAGTCCAGAAAGATCAGGAAATAGCCCCTCATGCCTGCTCCTCTGTCGGTTGATTTAAGGCAACGAATTCTCGCTGCGTATGAGGCAAAAGAAGGATCGCAACGCCAACTGGCAAAACGCTTTAAGGTGAGCTTATCGTTCATCAGAGACTTGATGCGCCACCATCGGGAAACGGGGACGGTGCAACCCAAACCGCATGGCGGAGGAGCAGTTTCTAAGATAGGCAAAAAGCATCTGCCCATCATTGAAGCCCTGGTCAATGCACAACCGGATGCGCTTCTGATAGAACTATGTGAACGCTTTGCCCAACAAACCGGGGTAGAGGTGAGTGTATCGACGATGCAACGAGTGGTGGATCAGCTCCAGTTCAGCGTCAAAAAAAAACTCTGATTGCGGCTGAGCAGGATACGCAACGGGTTAAGGATTTGCGCTTTGCTTATCGGTTGTGGAGTTTTACCATCGACCCTCGCAACTTGGTATTCATTGATGAAACAGGCATTCATTTGGCAATGACACGCTTATATGGTCGTGCTCCTGTGGGTGAACGCTTGTATGACAGTGAAGCGCCTGACAATGGGGGCAAGAATATCTCGTTGATTGGCGGCATGAGTCTCGATGGCTTGATTGCCACGATGAGTATTGTCGGCAGCGTTAATACCGACGTGTTCTTGTTCTACATCCAGGAGATTCTCATTCCTCAATTGTGGGTGGGTGCAATTGTTGTGATGGATAACTTGCCAGTTCATCATGCCACAGTTGTGACAGAGGCAATTGAAGCGGTGGGTGCAAAAGTTGTGTTTTTGCCTCCTTATTCTCCTGACCTTTCCCCAATTGAGTTATGTTGGTCGAAACTCAAGCAACTGCTGCGCTCGGCTAAGGCGCGAACTGCTGAAGCTCTTGATCAAGCGTTAACCAAGATTATCAACGAGTACATTTCCGATGACGATGCGCTTGGCTGGTTCGCACACTGTGGCTTATTCATTTGATAACCGCTGTAAGTACCAGGGCGATCGTCCTAGAGAAATGGCGTAAGCGCTGAGGTTTCCTCTGCTTGTTGTCTAGCAATGAGCGATTATCTTAAATGTCAAGCTTGAGAGTTGAGTGAAAATCGGCAGCGCAATATCTCGATTCTAACCTTGCTAGAATCCTAACGAGTCAATGAAAATGTAAGTGTTCTTGTACTCGAAATATCTAAACTAGAATCAAATGGTCGAAACAGATGGTTGCCATGTTTTACCATCCCTAATCATCGCGTTGAGAATTCGTAGCAACTTGTGCATACACGCAGTTAATGCCACCTTCTTCGCTTTACCTTGTGCCAATAGTCGAGCATAAAAGGCTTTCAGAACAGGGTTATGCTGAACGGCAACCAGTGTTCCCATGTACAACACCGCTCGCACACTCGATCGCCCTCCCCAAATGGTGCGAGAACCTCGGTACTTGCCACTATCCCGATTGAAGGGAGCAACCCCGACCAATGCACTAATCCGTTTATCGCTCACCTGTCCCAGTTCCGGTAAGGCTGCCACTAGTGTTGTTGCAATCACATTCCCGATTCCTGGCACACTTTTGAGTATCGTGATGCGCGATCGCCATTCTGCTTGTGATTGACTCAATTCCTCTATCTCGCGGTCGAGTTCTCGAATGCGTTCCTCTAACCATTGCAAATGCTCTTCAACACTTTGTCGCATCTTTCCCCGCAAGCTGCTCTGGCGGTTCTTCTCAGCCGTTAACATCTCCACTAGCTGCCGACGACGAGTCACCGCTTCTTGCAACCCTTGTTCGTTCGCACTGGCCAAAACGGTAATCCCAGGTCGCATTGCTTCACCAAAGTGGGCTAATACTGCTGCATCAATGCGGTCTGTCTTTGCCAACTTGCCACTGGCTTTGGCAAAGTCTCGTCCTTGTCGGGGATTGATAATAGAAATGGCAAACCCCTGCTGTTGCAGTGCTTGAGCCGCTTCCAGCTCTAATCCTCCACTGGCTTCCAAGATCACTTGTTCGACAGGGAATCCTTGCAGTTGCCTGATTAACTCAGAAAT
>DATNQK010000681.1:0-2762 GCA_036704065.1 Stenomitos sp. | reverse complement strand
GGGGACATGCTAAACCTAGAGTAGAGGACGAACAAAGGCGATGAGCAGACTGTTCCAGTCTAGCAAACCTGTCAGTTTGTACTGGAGCGACGCGGGTTGTATGGGAACGGTACGGGCACCTCTTTTATCACCGCACTCTGTCAACGCGCTTTAGATTCATGGCAATTGTGTGAGCCGATAGCCCATGCCATGCACCGTCTCAATCACATCTTCGAGGGCACCTGCCGCCTTAAGCTTTTGCCGCAGTCCTCGGATATGTACCTTCACCGCATGTTCTTCAGGAGGGGTTTCTAAGGGCCAGACATGCTCTAGAATGACGCTGCGACTTAGAACCCGGCGACCGTTGCGCAGTAAGAGCTCTAGTAAACTATATTCCTTCGGCGTGAGATGAATTGGTGTTTCGCCGTAGCTGACTTCGTAGGTGCTGGGGTTGAGGTGTAGGTCGCCCCATTCCAGAATCGGCGGCGAAACGGCTTTCCCCCGACGCAGTAAGGCCCGAATTCGGGCAAATAACTCTTGGAGATCTATGGGTTTAATCACATAGTCGTCTGCCCCTGCGTCGAGTCCATCAATTTTGTCGCTGACGGTATCTCGGGCGGTGAGCATGAGGACGGGCATACTATAACCATGCGATCGCAGCCGATGACATAGACTTAACCCATCGAGTTCTGGCAACATGACATCTAGCAGCAACAGATCGTAATCCAACGTCTTGGTTTGTTGCCAAGCTGTTTCGCCATCGCTTACCACATCCACCACATAGCGTTGATCGGTCAGGGCTTCGGCTAGGGTTTCGGCTAAGCGCAGATCGTCTTCAACCAGCAGAATTCTCATAGGGGGCAAGGCGAGAACAACCGACCATCGCCAGTCAATAGAAAGCGCTCGGCATCCGCAACAAACGCAAGACACCACAGCGAACACATTCCCTCATTTTATAGAGGAATGTTGACCACAAAGCTCTAAGAAAGGTTGTGAAAAACAAAGATTTGTATTGCTTTGCCGATCTTTCCGATTTCTTTACCGTTTCCTCACCTATTTTCTTACGACCGCTGTGTAATCCTGAGGAACGGTTGGTATTTGCTTAGCAATGCAGCCAGATGCTTAAGGATCTATGCTATTGACTCTGTCCTGGGAGAACTCTTAGGACGGGTCGGTTTCCTTGTTACCCATCGGTTGCGATTTGTTAGTGGGTCTGAGCACTGCTGAGATGGTTTATGCACCCATTAATATCAGCCCTGCGGCGCAACGACAGATGACCCTTGCCCATCAGGCGCAGACGGTTTGGCAGTCCTGTTCAGCCAATTTAATATCTCTTTTTTGATCGCGTTTTGAGGAGCCTCTATGAGCATTGCGCTTTTAAACTATTCCCCTTCATCCCAGAACCACCGGGTAGTTGGATATGAAGTACCTGGAGATGAACAACCCAGAATCTATTCCAACCAGGTAGTCCTCTCCGCTATCGATTTAGATGCTTTAATCCAAGCGGCTTATCGCCAGATCTATAACGAACAGCAAATGCTGGCAAGCCATCGTCAATTGATCTTAGAATCCCAGCTTAAATCTAAGCAGATTACAGTCAAGGAATTTATTCGTGGGCTTGCAACATCTGACTCTTTCCGTCGCTTGAACTTCGAGAGCAACAACAACTACCGTTTTGTGCAGATGTGCTTGCAACGGATTCTAGGCCGCAATGCCTATAGCGATCGCGAAGCCATGGCTTGGTCAATTGTTTTGGCCACAAAAGGGCTGCCTGCCTTTATTGATGCATTGCTCAATAGCGACGAGTATATCGACAATTTTGGCGACGATACGGTACCGTACCAACGCCGACGCATCTTGCCGCAACGGGCCCAAGGTGAATTGCCGTTTGCGCGGATGGCTCGCTATGGGGCAGACTATCGCGATAAACTGCCTCGGCCTACGATGCAGCAGCAGTTTGGCCGCGATTATCATTGGAGTTGGCAACGACAAACACCCACTGCGGTTAAACAACTCGGGGGTGCCATTGCCTATACAGGTGGCTTCTTGCTGGTCTTGGGCACTGCAGCCGTTTTCTTGTCAGCTGTGGGATTGATTAGCCTATAGTTGCTATCTGATCCTCGTCTTTACCCGATGGAACAAGACCCTTGCTGCAAACGGTTATTTCCATTGCGAATCGCCTCGTGCTTTCTAGTTTGACTCTGCCCCTTCTGATCGGCGTCAGCGTTATCCTGTTGACCCTCCTGTTTTTTTACATTAAACAAGAGCGGTCACGGCGTTGGCGGATCGAAGGGGTACTGCGCCAGCAAAGGGAGCGTGAGCGTCTCGTGGCCCAGATTGCTCAACACATTCGTCAATCCTTAGATCTGCACCAAGTGTTGACGACTGCGGTGGCAGAGGTACAGCAGTTTTTGCAAGCGGATCGTGTTTTAATCTATCGCCTCTGGCCGGATGGGTCGGGGTGTGCCATTAACGAAACGGTTTTACCGCCGTTTCCTCGCATTTTAGGTCAGTCTTTTCCAGAAGAGGTTTTCCCTAGGGAATACCATCAAGCCTATGCTTTGGGGCAAGTTCGGGCCATTGGTGATGTTGACCAAGCCCAGATAGAAGATTGTCTGGTAGATTTTGTGCGGCAGTTTGGCGTTAGGGCCAAGCTTGTGGTGCCTATCTTGCAGGAGCACCACGATATGCCCACTGAAGGCAAGACCACACCCGATGCCACGTCCGATGAGCCTGTTCCACATTTGTGGGGGCTTTTGATTGCTCATCAATGCAGTGGCCCT
>DATNQK010000680.1:0-11958 GCA_036704065.1 Stenomitos sp. | reverse complement strand
TCCGCAATCGACCCGATTAACGCCCGTGTCTGCACCTGTGTCTGCAACGGATGAGGCTGTAACCTCGCAAGCAGCAGTTGCGGCTTATGCCATTCAGTTGCGGGATGTGTGTAAGTCTTACCGTGAAACCGGATTTAGCCTCCGTAACCTGAGTTTTGTCGTCAGGCAAGGAGATTTTCTCTTTATCACTGGGCCTTCTGGGGCTGGCAAATCAACCCTGATGAAGCTGGTTTACGGTGCTGAACGACCGGATCGAGGTGAGGTTCGAGTGGGTGGACAGAACGTCGCCAATTTGCGGGGTAACCGACTGTCCATGTTGTGCAGACGCTTAGGGGTTGTCTTCCAAGACTATAAATTAATTCCCCGCTGGACCGTCGCTGAAAATGTGGCGTTTGTGCTTCGATCTCAGGGCGTGCCCCAGGATGAAATTCAGCGTCGGCTCAATCCCACCTTAAAGTTGGTTGGCCTCCAAAATAAAGCAGATTGCTTTCCCACACAATTGTCGGGGGGCGAACAACAACGGGCTAGCATTGCCCGAGCGATAGTTGGCTCTCCTCGGTTATTGCTAGCTGATGAACCCACAGGCAACCTTGATCAAGACAATGCCCTACAGGTTTTAAGCATTTTGAAAAAGCTCAATACTTTGGGTATTACCGTAGTCGTGACTACCCATGACTTGCACTTAATCCGCATGGGTCAAGCACCCGTTGCGAGATTGCAGAACGGTCAACTCAAGATGATTAGTACACCAGAAGCAGAACAGCAATGCGAGTCTCTCTAGTCCCCCTCCCTACTGCCTACAAAGCAGTGGTCACTCAAACTCAGTATCTTCTAGAAGAAACCTTCCGAAGCTTACGACGCGGTGGCTGGATGAACTGGGCTGCGATTAGTACAGTGACAGTTCTTCTCTTTCTGTTTGGCATTAGTCTCCAAACCAGTTGGCAGGTGGGTGGTCTTCTCCACCAGATGGGATCGCAGCTTGAAATTTCGGTTTATCTCAAACCGAGCCTATCTGGCGAAGTTTTACAACAACAGCTCAACCAGATTCCAGGGGTAGCTGCTGTGGATCTGATTCCTCGGAACGATGCCTGGAAGCAGTTATTAACGGATTTGGGCGCAACCGATCTCCAGGGTGCAACCGCTGCTTTGGGCCAAAACCCGCTGGTAGATGAACTTAAGGTTCGAGTACAGAGTGTTGAACAAGTTGCCAGTCTGGCACAACTGTTCAAAAGCTTTGCAGGGGTGGATCATGTTGCTTACCTGAATGAGGCAATGCAAAACCTGTTGCAACTCAACCAAGGGTTGGGTCGTATTGGCATGTTTGTGATTGGGTTGCTCACCTTGACGGCCTTAGCGGTCATTAATACAACGATTCGCCTCATTGTTGTTGCACGGCACCAAGAAATTGAGGTGATGCAGTTGGTGGGTGCAACGACAACTTGGATCTATTTACCGTTTTTACTCCAAGGCATCACGTTTGGATTGCTGGGTAGTGGGTTGGCGATCGCCTTTATTGCCGCTGTGCAACACTTCATGCAACAGTTGCTGAATACGCAACCGACCTTTTTGCAATCTTTATCAGCTGGACTGCAACTGTCGCCAACTCAAGCTCTCCTTTTGCCGTTGACCCTGGTCGGGTTTGGCAGCCTCATTGGTTTAGGCGGTAGCTTCCTAGCGGTACGTCGTTTTTTGATTCGCTAACCTTTCCATTAATTTGGACAATCCTTAGATCCAAGGCTGGACTCTGGCTGGGCTGCTATAACCTCTGCATAAACTGCATTGACCCCTATAGCAGCCCAGTTGTCCTATGCTTTATCTTCTTGAACCTCCTGCCATTCCGTATGGAAGGTTCCTGCTTTGTCGATGCGTTGATAGGTATGCGCCCCAAAGAGATCGCGCTGCGCTTGGGTGAGATTTTGAGGCAGAAACTCCCGTCGATAGGTATCGAAGTAATCCAAGGAAGCACTAAAGGCTGGAACTGGAATTCCCATTTTTGCAGCAGTTGCAATCACCTCACGCCAAGCCCCCTGGCGGTCTAGAATAGATTGCTTAAATTCCGGTGCGAGCAGCAAATTAGGTAATGCTGCATCGTCAGCATAGGCCTTCTTAATCTTGTCCAGGAATGCTGCACGAATAATGCAGCCTCCCTTCCAGATGCGTGAAATTTGGCTCAGATTTAAATTGAAACCAAATGCCTTAGAGGCTGACCCCAATAAAGCCATACCTTGCGCATAAGAGCAAATTTTGGAACAGTAGAGTGCATCGCGCACCTGATTGGTAAACGTGGCTACGTCCCCCTCAAAGGCCACAGATGGGCCTTGAAGCTGCTGTGATGCAACCACTCGTTCTGCCTTATAGGAAGAAGCAATTCTCGCGTTTACCGCTGCTGTAATCGTGGGGATAGAAACCCCCAACTCTAAGGCACTCATGACCGTCCAGCGCCCTGTTCCTTTTTGACCAGCTTCATCTAAAACCAGTTCTACCAAGGGCTTTCCAGTGTCTGGATCAATGTAAGTGAAAATTTGAGCTGAAATTTCAATTAAAAACGAGTTCAGCTCATCGGTTGTATTCCACTCTGAAAAGACTTGATGCAGTTGATGGTGATCCAGCCTCGCCACATTTTTTAAGAGATCGTAGGCTTCAGCAATAAGCTGCATATCGCCATATTCGATCCCGTTGTGCACCATCTTAACGTAATGGCCAGCACCATCCGGTCCAATATAGGTGACACAAGGCCCGTCATCGACTTGAGCTGCAATTTTGGTCAAAATAGGCTCTAGGGCATCGTAGGCTTCAGCCGTGCCCCCAGGCATCAAACTAGGGCCATTGAGTGCCCCTTCTTCTCCACCGCTAACCCCCATCCCAATAAAGCGGAGGCCCTTTTCTTCCATCAGCTTTGTTCTACGAACGGTGTCTTCGTAGAGGGAGTTTCCCCCATCAATTAAAATATCGCCTGGCTCTAGCAGGGGAATAAGCTGATCCATGACTGCGTCGACAGGCGCGCCTGCTTTCACCATAATGAGTACGCGGCGAGGCGTTTTTAAGGACGCTATAAACTCTTCAGGCGTATAAGTCGCCTTGATATTTCGCCCTTGGGCGCGTTGCGTCATAAACTCGTCCGTTCTGGAGGCAGTACGGTTATAGACCGATACCGAAAATCCGTTTCGCTCAATATTTAGGGCAAGATTTTCCCCCATCACAGCCAGCCCAATTAAGCCAAAGTCCTGAAGCGTCATATACTCGACTCACCTATTGGAAGACTGATTACTGAATTGATGACTACCAGCGTAGCCTGTTCTTCCCAAGTTCAGGTCAGCCCGGATTATGAAGAACTTATTAAATCCCTGCGGGATCACAACGAAGGTTCTGCTGCAAAAATCGCTCAATGTCCTGTAGATAGTGCACTAGAGCGGATGTAAAGTGGGTATCCATATCAAGAATTAATGACCTTCAGCCCTAAGGGTTAGTTAAATTTAACGGACTAAATTATTCCGGAGTTTTACCCAAGTTATCCACAGAATTAGATAAGTTTTCCACAGACTGAGGCGAGTTTTCCACAGAGGTTGATGGTATCTCAAGGGATAAATGGCATTTCTGTGGATAACTCGGAGGTTGCTCGATATCCACAGCCCAATTTTTGCGAAATATTACATCAATCTCTTATAAGCCTTGAATTTACGTGCTTTAGTCTGACAAGGGGGCAATTTGTGTCGGGCTCCCTACCCATTGACAACCCTCCCTCCGGATGACGAGAATAGTTCGGCTAAGGACAGTCGTGTGCGTGCAGAGGCTTACGAAAAGTTTAGTTGTCGCCAATGGTAGGCAGCCAAGCTTAGTTTTGTGGCGAGCAGGCATGCAACTTCCCCGTTGCATTAGTACCTAAAACGTTTGGCTATCCGGTTCATATTTTTCGCTTTACGATACAAACGCCCATGATTGCAACTGTCAGTATTTTGGCCGAGATTCCTGAAGAGTTACACGAAACCCTGAAAGGTTATTTGGAATCCCATCCCGACTGGGACCAAGACCGTGTGTTTGCGGCTGCGCTTTCTTTATTCCTTATGCAAAATGGGGATTGCGATCGCCGAGCAGCTAGGGTTTATCTAGATACCCTCTTTAATCGAGCTGTGCGGTAGTTCTGGTTTACAGCCATTCCCGCTCCAGTAGGTCTAGGGCACCCTCTGCCCAACTTTGATCCTAAGTTCAGCTAAACCGCTTTAAAGTCAACAAGGTACAGCGCGCCAGATCGGATTCGGTTTGGCGCTTTTGCTGTCAGGATGATTGATTTGCTGTCAGGATAATAAGTAACTTGCCGTAAGGAGGACTGGAGTAGCCATGGATAATACCTGTCTCCAAGTTTGCAACGAAGACCAAACCGCATTCATCGAAGTTGTTCCGGCGCGGGGGGGCATTATTACGCGTTGGCAGGTTCAAGGACGAGAGATTCTTTATCTGGATAAAGAGCGATTTGCTAACCCTGAGCGCAGCATTCGTGGTGGCATCCCCATCCTGTTCCCCATTTGCGGCAATTTACCCAACGATACCTATGTGTATGACGACCAATCGATTCCCTTAAGGCAGCATGGATTTGCCCGTGACCTGCCTTGGCAGGTGATCCATCACACGCCAACCTCGATAGAAATCGCCTTAGAGAGCAACGACCTCACGCTTCCCTATTATCCTTTTGACTTTCAGGTAAAGATTGCCTACCAGTTACAAGGGCCCCGTTTAACCCTGGAGTGCGAAATCGCCAATCGGGGTTTGGTCAAAATGCCATTTTCGCTAGGCTTTCACCCTTACTTTGCGGTGGAAGATAAATCCCTAGTCAGTTTTGATATTCCCGCAACACAAATGTTCGATCACTTAACACGGCAGCATGGCCCATTCAACGGCGAAATACCCGTCAGTACCTCAGAAGTGGATGCCGCATTTTTTCCGGTCTCTCAAACCGTCGCTAGGCTCAAAGGTGAACCGACTATTGAGCTGACCTATGACCCTATCTTCACAACCTTAGTGGTTTGGACCCTGCAGTCTAAACCCTATATTTGTTTGGAGCCTTGGACTGCACAACGCAATGCCCTGAACACAGGCATCGATTTACAGTGGGTAGAACCGCACCAGTCTAGACATGCCGCCGTAACTTTGACCGTACTGGCAACCGACTAAAATCTACGGTTAACCGATAGAGATTGAGGTCTTTAAAAAAGCTAAAATCCAAATCATAGATGTTTCAGGACTTGCGCCCTACCATGCCTCAATGTGCCACTTCTTCTCTGTCGCTGACTGCAACGGATCTACAACAGTTAAACCACAAGTTTGAGACGGCCGATCCGCAAGAGATTGTGCAGTGGTGTTTAGAACACATTCCGGAAGGGTTGGTTCAAAGTTCTGCATTTGGGGCAAGTGGCATGGTGACGTTAGACATGCTGTACCGATTATTGCGTCCTAGTCCTCCGGTTCCCGTTTTATTTATCGATACGCTCTACCATTTTCCTGAAACCCTACAGCATCTGAAAACAGCCAAGGCCCATTATGGCTTGGATCTCAGAATCTTCCGTCCGTTAGGCTTTGATACTGCTGAGGAATTTGAGGCTATTTATGGCGAGCAGTTATGGGAGCGGGATCTAGATCGTTATCAGCAGTTGACGAAGGTTGAGCCCTTGCAGCGAGCCCTCACCGCGTTAGAGGTAAAAACATGGCTCACAGGACGGCGTCGCGATCAGGCTGAGGCTCGGGCTGAGCTGCCTATTTTTGAACGGGACAAACGCGGCTGTTTAAAGGTGAATCCCTTGGCTAACTGGAGCTATCGCAAGGTGTGGAAATACATTGTGGAGCATCAAGTGCCTTATAACCCGCTGTATGACCTTGGGTACACCAGTATTGGGGATCGCCCGCTGACGACGTCAACAACAGCTGGAGAAGGGGAACGCGCAGGTCGCTGGCGTGGCAGTGCTAGAACCGAATGTGGGATGCACTCGGCATAGGTCGGGCTGTTGACCTGTTAGGTGCAAGATGGTTGCTGGCCCTGTTTGCATGGCAACCCATGCCCTACGACAAAGAAGCCGCTTGCAGGTAGGCAAAAATTCAGCATCTTTGCCATGATGGTACCTGTAGGCGTTGCGCAATCGACAAAAGGATTTGAGCGCATCAGTTATGAATGCATTTGACCCGATTCCGCCTCAATGGACTCAGGCGGCAACTCATGCGCCGCAGTTTTGTTGTCCTCGTTGTCAAGCGAGTTGTCGAGAAGCCGTTGGCGTCTGGATTAATCGGCGATCGCCTGTTTTTACGGAAGACAATCGCCGTAAGTGGCAAGAATTCTACCGCTGTCATTGTGACCAAGCATGGTGGGCTTGGAGTAATGATCGTCCCCCAAGTCTTTTGCAACAACAGGATCAGCCGCGATGACCGCGATGAGTTGGCAGCCCATCGGCCAAAATTGGGTCTTACTCCCGCGTCGTCCCATTGCCATTGTTCATTTTCTCGGTGGTGCTTTTGTCGGCGTTGCGCCGCAGTTTTCCTATGGAAAGCTGTTAGAGGCGATCGCCGCCCAAGGGTACGCTATTATTGCAACCCCTTTTGTAAATACCTTCGATCATCAGGCGATCGCAACCTCCGTTCTCAATCAACTGGAATCCACCTTAGATCGGTTAGAGCGCTCTAGAGCGTTGAATCCATACTTGCCGCTCTATGGCCTTGGTCACAGCATGGGTTGCAAACTCCATTTGCTGATTGGCAGTCTTTTTGATGAGAAGCGGGCTGGCAATATTCTCATGTCGTTCAATAACTTTGACGTTGATCGCGCCATTCCTTTAGGGGAATGGATGCGTAAGGCCGCAACGGTAGAGTTTTCGCCCACGCCTGCTCAAACCCGTCTACTGGTTCAGCGCCACTACCCCACCCCGCGCAATCTGCTGATCCGGTTTCACAATGATGATCTCGACCAGACCCAGCAAATTGTTCATATCTTGGGCGATCGCTTTGCAGATATGGTTACGCTGAAACGCTTGCAGGGGAATCATCTGACTCCCCTTGGCCAAACATTCCAATGGCAAACTCAAGGCCAATTCTCGCCTCTAGATGCCCTCGGACAATGGTTTAAGCAAGAGCTATACCGAGACCATGCGCATTTAGAACAAACGATTCTTGATTGGCTCCACCCACTATCCAAGTCCTTTTAAAACTGACCGCTTTTGGCGAGAGAAGGATTGTCTGCAGGAGGAAAGGAGCCTTGGGTTGGGTTAGCAACCCGAAATCATGAAACCATCTGTTTTATCGTAAGGCCTGTAAACTTTCGGTGATCAAGAGTGGATTAACCTGTCAGAATATAAAAAAAGAAACGTAAAGCCGATCCACTTATTGGGCTTGAAATGCGTCACTAGCCAACACAATATTTGCTATGGAACCGCAAACGCTCTTGCAGAAATATGCCCGTGGAGAACGTCACTTTGCTAAATCTAACTTAGCCCGGGTTGACCTCAGTTTGGTCGACCTCAGCCACATCAATCTGAGCCACGCCAACCTTTCCCAGGCAATCCTGCATGGCACAACATTGATTCGCGCCAACCTCAGCCACACTAATCTGGCGCAAGCAAAATTAATTGCTGCGGATTTCAGCGGTGCTGACTTAAGTAATAGCAACTTGCGTGATGCACTTTTGAGCTCTGCCGAACTAGCGGGCACATCCTTGCAAGGTGCAAATCTAGAAAACGCCACTCTAAGCCATAGCAACCTGAGAGGTGCCAACCTCAAAAACGCGAATTTGCGTAATGCAAACCTAAGAGGGGCCGATTTAAGAGGAGCGGATTTACTTGGTGCTAATTTACAGCAAGCCGATCTCTCCGACGTGATTGTCGAAGATCCAGCGGCTCCTAGCCCACAGGTTCCCCAGTTGTAACTGAAGGCAGACAAGACAAGAAGGCTTAAGCGCTCTGTCTGTAGGGGTTCAAAGGGCTTAGAGCCATTCTTTGCTTAAATGCGGTTTAGTTCACCACATTAATGCGCATCAGCGGTTGGCCAAATTCAACGGGCTTGCCATTCTCTACCAGAATTTCTACAACTTCGCCATTTACCTCTGCCTCTAGTTCATTCATGAGCTTCATGGCTTCGATAATGCAAATGACTTGCCCCGACCGAACAACATCTCCCACATTAATATAGGGAGGCTCATCGGGGCCTGGCGCACGATAGAAGGTGCCGACCATGGGAGAGGTCACCTCAACCCAATTTTTGTTGGCTGCAGCGTTTGAGGCTATCGGCGAAGACGAGGCTGTAGTCGCGGCAGGTTCAGCCACAGGGATGCTAGCAGGGGGCGAAGCGATCGCCATTGCAGGTGCAGCGCCTTTACGGATTGTTAACTCGAAATCGCTGCTTTTGAGACATAACTCTTCAATATCCGTCTGGTTAAGGATGGACAGGAGTTCACGAACTTGATTGAGATCGAATTCCACGGTTGCCTTCCTTACTCACGCCCCAAATAGGAGTCGTTACGGGTATCAATTTTGATTCGTTCCCCAATAGAAATGAAGAGGGGAACCATGACCTGAGCACCCGTTTCTACAATGGCGGGTTTGGTGCCGCCTGTGGCTGTGTCGCCTTTAACGCCGGGGTCGGTTTGAGTTATTTCTAAAACCACAGAGTTGGGTAGCTCTACTTCTAAAATTTGTTCGCCCCAACGCACCACGTTGACTTCCATGCCTTCTTTCAGGTATTTGACGCGATCGCCAATTTGCGCGGCTGAGAGCGTTGATTCTTCGTAGGACTCCATATCCATGAAGACATACTGTTCGCCTTCTTTGTAGGTGTGTTGCATAACGCTTTTTTCCAGCGTGGCTTGAGGAACTGTTTCGCCCGCTCGAAACGTACGCTCTACAACGCTGCCGGTCTGTGCGTTCTTAAGCTTGGTTCTTACAAAGGCAGCGCCTTTACCTGGCTTAACGTGTAAAAACTCCACGACGCGCCATACAGAGCCGTCTAATTCAATGCTTACTCCGGGTCGAAAGTCGTTACTAGAAATCATGAACCTTCTGCTGTGGCAGGAACAATTGGCATCTCATTTTACCGTTCTGTGGTCGCTCCCGCACTAGCAACACTGCCAATTTAGGCAGTTGCTTTGCCTAAACTCTGAAACGCGTTAAAGTCTCAACCAAGAGTCTTTATGCATATGTGGGTTATGGTTAAACTTAAACTTTGCCCAAACTGTCTGTACTGCAATGACGACGTTGCTTTAAGCTGCGAGAAATGCAGCCAAGATTTAACCCAGATTGAGCGCTGTCTGGGCTGTAGTGCCACGATTTTGTCATTTGCAAACTTTTGCTACCAATGTGGACTGAAGTTGAATCCCGCTCCTGCCGTAGCGCCCAAGGAGGAAAGCACCTCGAATCTAGACCCTACGAAGGGAGCCTTCGACCTCGATGCAGATGAATGCATTGCCACTACATTTAATAGCCACGGGGTACGGCTATTGCATCGTCCTTCTAGTACCTTTTTTGACTTGCCGCTGTTAGGTCGCCCGATTATTGTCGGTAAGCGGAGCGATGCATTTGTCCCCGACCTCGATCTACGGGATATGCCGCAGGCGGAGTTTATCTCTCGTAGCCACGCCCAGATTTCCTTTCAACCCCATCAGTTCTATATCGAAGATTTAGGCAGCAAAAATGGCACGGCGGTTAATGGTGTGCCGTTGCCATCCGATCAACAGCAACCCCTAGAGTTAGGGGATCAGATTTGCTTAGGAGGGGTTGAGGCGTTCACGTTTATTTTCATTAAAGATCAGCCGATTAATTTTGATCACCTCAAAATGATTTCTGGGCAAGATCGTGAATTTGAACGCGAGTTGTTGAGGTCCTATCTCAGCTCGGTTGCAGCTTTACTCCAGCGGTTGCAGTCTATGCTGGACAGTCAGGCTTTTGCGGAGTTCAAGCCATTGGCAAGCCAGGTTGCGATCGCTAGCTACAACGTCGGTGCAGATGTGATGCAGCTATTGGCCAAACAACTGGAGGACCAGTCTCAACAGAAGGCAAAGTCAGTGTGCGAGAAGACCCTTGGGGCAATGCATGAAGGACTGACCAAAGTTGAGCAACTGGTACAGGCATTATATGAAACGCCCTGAACCTCTATTTATTAATCGTGCAGATGCAGGCCAACATTTGGCGTTGGAACTTAGAGACTATGCCCATCGACCGCAGGTGATTGTTTTAGGGGTGCCTCGGGGTGGTGTCCCAGTTGCGTTTGAGGTGGCCAGAAGTTTAGAGGCACCGCTGAGCCTCTGCTTGGTGCGCAAACTGGGTGTGCCCCATCAGCCAGAATTAGCCATGGGTGCGATCGCCAGTGGTGGTGTACGCTACCTAGACCCCGAAATCATTGCGCGGTGTCGTGTATCGCCAGAGCTGCTAGAGCAGGTGATTCAGCGCGAACAGCGCGAATTGGAACGACGCGAACGCCAGTACTATCAGAGTCGACCTTTGCTGCCCATCACGGATCGCATTGTGATTGTGGTGGACGACGGTATGGCTACTGGTGCCACGATGCGGGTTGCGCTTGCCGCACTACGTCAGCATTCTCTACAAAAACTCGTTGTGGCTATTCCTGTGGCACCTGCCTCTAGCTTGGAAGCCTTGAATGGCCTAGCTGATACGGTGATCTGTTTGGCAACTCCAGATCCGTTCCACGCTGTAGGTGAGTGGTACCAAGACTTTAGCCAGGTGGAGGATGACACGGTATGTGCGTTACTCCGCCGCTCGCAGCCCGAGACGAACTAAATTCGTAAGACGTTAGGGTAAAAATCGAGCTTGAATCCAGGCGATCGCCTCTGCCTGTGTGCTTACTGCTTGATCTAAAGTTGCGGAGAGCAATGCCTCCAGCATGGCCTTAAATTGGGGGCCGGGCCGATACCCCAACTGAATTAGATCAGCCCCGCTCAGTAAAGGTTTGACAAACCGTAACTGCACTAAATATCGCCAGATCCAGCGTCGTACTGGAACAGGGGATAATGCACCCAGTTCAATCAAGAGTGGCAGGTCGTAAGCTTGCAAACAATGGGCTACCCTACTCGGCGTTGGAGTATTGCTTAGGGTTTCCAGAACTTGGGTTTGGGCCGATGCAAATACCGCAAATCGCTGCTGAGTCATTTCCGGTAGGTGGAGTTGTGAAGCTGTCTCGCACCGTTCGAGGTGCGGCAAGGCTAGTAGTAAGCGTTCAACAATCAGCAACCATTGGTCAATGTGTTTGTGCTCTGGATCAAAATGCTGTGACCATTGCAGCGCAATTTGGGTCTGCCGCCACCATGCTTTGTCGAGGGATGATTGCACATGAAGACATTGCAAGGCCCCTAGATGATCCATGAGCCTTAGGGCACTGGGCCAATTCCCCAGCTTGAAAATATACTTCAGTTCATTGCGCAATCGGGATTGTAAGGCAGGTGCTTTTGCTCGGTTGGCCTGTAGGTTTTGATAAATGCCGCTGGCGATCGCATGTCGAATATAGGCTTCTGTCTGCGGATCCAGCGTAAAGCCCAACCGTGTGGCAAAACGAACCGCCCGAAAGATGCGGGTCGGATCCTCAATGAAACTGTTGGGATGCAGCACGCGAATCCGGCGTTGCTGAATATCTTCCCACCCGCCAAAAAAATCTAACAATTCCATCGTCGTTGTCTGACGCGACCCTTGAGCCGTTAACCGCACTGCCAAGGCATTAACCGTAAAGTCGCGTCGATATAAATCTTGCCGAATCGAGCTTGCTGTTACTTCAGGATTAGCCGCTGGATAGGGGTAAAACTCGCTACGGGATGTCGCAATGTCAACGGTAAACGCATTAATTTCAGGGTCGTCATGCCACAGCAACGAGGCGGTTTGGAACTGACCATAAATCTGCAGTTGTGCTTCTGGAAACACCTGCTGGAGCGTCCGGGCTAATTCCATCCCCGCACCTTGATACCGCAATGTATCAACTCCATCTACC
>DATNQK010000679.1:0-3146 GCA_036704065.1 Stenomitos sp. | reverse complement strand
GTGATTGGTTCTCCTGTTTGGACTTCAGATTACCGTTTCTAGACCCTCAAGGTTGTCCTGTGCGCTGTGCCGTTCCGTTTCCATCGCCCCTTGTTTTAACGCCCTTGCTCCGGCAGTGGTTGCTAGAAGACATTGGTCGCGGCGATCGCACCACAGAGGCTCTTCTAGGGGACCGTGCGCGCGTCGGTGTGGCCCAACTGCGTCTTAAGCAGTCCGGTGTGGTGGCAGGTTTACCCTTGATCCAAGCGGTTTACCAACTCTTGGATCCGACAGTGACTGTTGAGACGATGGTCCAAGAAGGAGACGAGGTGAATGCAGGCACAACCGTAGCCCAAATTGAAGCTCCCTATGGGGCGTTATTAAGCGGCGAACGGGTGTTCTTGAACTTGGTGATGTGGTTGAGCGGTATTGCGACCTTAACGCGGCGCTATACCGCTCAAATTGCCGATTTGCCGACCGTCTTAGTAGACACGCGCAAAACAACCCCTGGATTGAGGCTGCTAGAAAAGTACGCGACAGCCGTCGGCGGGGCTCAAAATCATCGCTATGGTTTGGATGATGCAGCCATGATCAAAGACAACCATATTGCGGCAGCCGGTGGGATTGAGCCAGCCATTGCCTGTTTGCGTCAAACCCTGCCCTTTCCCTTGACCATTGAAGTGGAAACAGAGACCCTGGCCCAAGTGGAAACAGCGGTTGCCTGTGGCGCAGATGTGATTATGCTGGATAATATGCCCCTAGAGCAGATGCGCACCGCCGTTGCCTACATCCGCAGTCATAACCCTGCCATCCGGATTGAAGCATCAGGAAATGTAACACTACAGACGCTTCGTGCCATCGCTGAAACTGGCGTAGATTATATTTCCAGTAGTGCGCCAATTACTCAAGCCACCTGGCTCGACTTTAGTTTACGCATTTCATAGCATGCCCATTGCCCTTTTGCGGGAGTACTCTTGTCTGTCGACCAATCTCTATCAAGAGGATAGGTTTGTAAGAGGGTAATGAGAGGGACTGCATGGTTCGCGGTACACTGGCAGTGCAGCCAACGTCAGAGAAGCAGCTTAGTCTGCTGCCCATCGGTTAGTTGGTTTTGGTCTAGTCCTCTGAGTTGTGATGGCCAACCGTGGTCTTTTTAGTGTTATCAGGTCTATGCGCTTATGTCTGACCTTCCCTTTACTCTAGATCAGCTCAGAATTTTAAAGGCGATCGCAGCGGAAGGGAGCTTTAAGCGCGCTGCGGATAGTTTATATGTATCCCAGCCAGCGGTGAGTTTGCAGGTGCAAAACCTGGAGCGTCAGTTGGATGTTCCCTTGTTCGACCGAGGTGGTCGACGGGCGCAATTGACCGAAGCAGGCCATTTGCTGCTCAGTTATGGCGATCGCATTTTGGCCCTTTGTCGCGAAACCTGTCGGGCCATTGAGGATTTGCAAAACCTGCAAGGTGGGACGCTGATTATCGGGGCCAGCCAAACCACCGGCACTTATCTGATGCCAAAACTGATTGGTATTTTTCGGCAGTCTTACCCAGATGTGGCTGTACAGCTTCATGTTCACTCTACCCGCCGCACTTGTTGGAGCGTGGTGAATGGTCAGGTTGACCTAGCGATTATTGGCGGTGAAGTGCCCTTAGAGTTGCAGTCCTCTCTTGAGATTGCGCCTTATGCCGAAGATGAACTGGCACTGGTGCTGCCTGTGTTCCATCCTCTTGCTCAGAAAGACACTGTGCAACGCGAAGACTTGTATAAGCTGAACTTCATTACCTTAGATGCGCAATCGACCATTCGCAAGGTGATTGACCAAATTTTGGTGCGTGGCAATATCGACCCTCGGCTTTTGAAGGTTGAAATGGAGCTCAACTCAATTGAAGCAATTAAGAATGCCGTGCAGTCAGGTTTAGGAGCGGCCTTTATTTCTGTCTCAGCGATTGAAAAGGAACTTAAGTTGGGTGCCCTGAAGCGTGTCAGCATCGACAACGTGGTGATTAAACGGACGTTATCCCTGATTTTGAACCCCAACCGATATCGCTCTAAGGCGTCAGAAATTTTTATTACCGAAATTCTGCCGCAGCTCTCCAATATCAACGCAAATCTAGATTTCTTTAGTGCGCTGCCTTCAGGGGACACCACGGAATTGGCATCGATAGAAACCAGCGCAATTTAAGCCGCTAGCCCTTAAGGGGCCGATTGCCACTCCGTGGTCAGGGTGCGGTAATTAAACTGGCGTGCCCCTGGATGGCAGCTAATACAAGTGCCGACGGCGATGGGTTCTGTGAACGCTACTTTGGGGTGCAAAATTTTGAAATATCGCGATCGCGCAATGCGGTAAGGCGTGGTTTCGTTGGGATTGAGTGCTCGTGAGAACGTGCGCGTATATTTCCATGCCAAAGACAGGTCAGGATTTTTGAGAGGGGTCCAAGGTACCCCGTAGTGATTGTCGTCTTCGAGGATCGCTTTCCAAGATTCTGTAGGCATCACTGCAGGTGGAATGCCCATATGACAGGTGGTGCATCGTGCCAGATAAGTTTCTTGAGCCAGTTGTAGCTCTGGTGGTACCACATCTACCGTGCCGCTGCCAGATACAGACTGAGCCGGAGGTTGTGCGGCTTCGGAGACATTGGGGGCAGAGAGCAGCCATCCCCCTAAACTACTCAGTGCTACCATGACCGCGGTTAAGAGCCAGAATTGTACCCTTTGCAACTGACGCCGTGTTACCAGACGACGCCTGTTGCGCCATGACTTGAGCCAGGTTCGGAAAGTGAGCATTGGCACTATTTTGAGTCGTTTTAGGATGATACGGTGCCCCCGAGCCTCTGTCGAGGTGCGTTTAAGCATACCTGAGCATAACCCAGGCATAACGTTGTGATGGCAGAAAGTTACTTGAACAACACGCGCCAGATAATAAAGCCTAGTAAGGCCAGATAGCCTGCCACGGTCAACCACTCTTGCCAGTGTACGAAGGGAGCACCGCTGATGTCTGTCATCAAGTTATGTCTGTCATCTTGTTCGTTGAGTTCCCTGCCCCATGAGGGCTAGGTTGATTGAGCGATGGCTCCGCTAGCCAGCGGTTGCTTGCGGCAGTTGTGCCACATTTTCGTCAAACACCACAATCTCTAGATTTGGATCGTCGCGTTGGGTCAGCGATCGCCGT
>DATNQK010000678.1:0-4283 GCA_036704065.1 Stenomitos sp. | reverse complement strand
AAGCGCCCTGTCCCTTCTAGCCAAGTCAAGATGGAGGAATCCACTGCCGACTTCAAAATCGGTGCGGGTTGATCGCGCGGCTGCGATCGCAGGGAAGGGTTATGCATATCCAGCGACTCTTAAAACAAATAGACCATTCCTATGGTACTGGAATTGGTTGGGACTGGACAGGTTGAGATAGGTTTGGCCCAGCTAGCACTCCGCTACCCCGCCTGTTTCAGGCCAATATCAACCGCAAAAGATGTCGCCTGAGTGCCGTCCACAGGCACCACATCAATGGTGTAAGTGCCAGGTTCCGGCACTAATGCATCCCAATTCAGCACATTTTGGGCCCCATCTAGGGGTTCACCTGCTGCGTTGCGAACCGTCAACGTTACACTCTGATTGCCCGTAACAGCCGCTGATAACGCTTGTCCAGCTTCAACCGTTACGCTATAGCGCTGCACGTGCCCCGCGGCAATGGTGCCATTTAAGGACTGAGCACCAGACTGAGGGGTTAAAGACAATGAAGTTGTATCAACCGTAGGGATGAGCGGCGAGGGGGATGGCGAACTAGTGTTTTCAGGAGAGCTAGACGGTGTCGGCAAGGGCGCAGCAGGCTGCGACAGGGACACAGCTAGAGCAAATGAGGCATCACTCAGGGTGCCATCCGATGCGCTGTCGTTTTGGACTCGCAAATAGTAATAACTGCTGGCAGGCAATGTTCCTTTCCATCCCGTTGCAGAGGCACCTGCTTCGCCCAAAGCGGTTAAATCCTCTCCCATTACAGTCAGGGTCATGCCTTTACCCGTCAGTTGCGCAGAGAGCATATCACCTGCATTGCCAGCTACTCGATAGATTAAGGCCTCACCCAGGGATAAGTTCCCCGTTACAGTCACAGCTTGACCGGGCGCTAAATTCAAAGACTGGCTGTACTGAACCGTAGAGGGGGTCGTGGGTTGGGGTGATCGCGTCGCAATGGGAGAGGGGGTAGGAGTAAACAACTGCTCTTTATCTAAAGGGCGTTGCATGAGGAACTGCATCAACCACCAGCCAGCAGCGGCAGAGACAACGGCTGTGATTGCCCCTGCAAACAGAAGAATCCCTGTACTGGGGCCGCGTTGGGCTGGGCGGCTAATGGCTTTGGCCTTAGGTTTGTAGACAGGTGGGATTGTAGGCTTTGGCTTTGGGGCAACGTTGCGCTGGGGTGGGCGTTGTTCCGGTGCGCTAACGGCAATGGTGCCCATTTGGGAAATGACCTCCCCAGAGTCAGCTTTTGGCGCGACGGGGGCAGAGTGCCGAGGGGGTGTATTGGGGCTCTGTTCTGGGGGGTGTTGTGTTAAGGCTTGGAGGGCTTCTCTGGCTGTGGCATAGCGATCGCTTGGTTTATGGGCCAACATGCGATCCAACACAGACGCTAGCGCATCACTCACTTGAGCCTGCGATCGCCAACTCCAGGCTGCTGTGCGATCATCGAACAATTGTGAGGGGTCTAAGCCTGTGAGCAACACCAAACAACAGACCGCCAAGGAATACAAATCACTGCTGGGATAAGCACGACCCGACTGAATCTGTTCAATCGGCGCATACCCGAACTTGCCCACGACCGTTCCCGTTTGCATCACATTCGTGCGCTGCAACTGAGAAACCACTGTTTTGACAACCCCAAAATCAATCAGAACTGGGAGCTGGTCAGCCGTACGCTGCATCAAATTGTCAAGGGATAAATCGCGATGGATGATGCCTTGACCGTGGATGTAGTCGAGTACCGGCAATAATTGGGCTAAAAACTGTCGAATTTCTGGTTCTGTAAAGCGCCGATCCTGGGCAAGACGATCTTGCAAAAGGGCACGGAAGGTTTTGCCATCGACCCAATCTTGCACCAGGAATAGGCTCTGGACCTCACCAACCGCTTCGGCAAACATGGCCCGAAACCGAGGTACTTGAGAGTGATCTAAGCGATAGAGGGTTTGTGCCTCTCGCTGAAATAGTTCATTGGCCTTTTCAAAGACTGCGGCGTCGTTGGCTGGCGGACAAAATTCCTTCACAACACAGCGTTCGCCAAAGCGTCCTTGATCTTCGGCAAGATAGGTTCGGGCAAAGCCCCCCTCGGCTAACAATTGAAGCAATCGATAACGATTCTGTAGGACTGTTTGTGGAGCCAAGGGGGAAGCCATGATCTCAACCGCAGAATATGTTTAAGCAGAGGGCGGATCGATCCAACGACCATCTGCCTTAATGAGGTCAATGAGTGCTGCCACGCCTTCGGCCTCCGGCACTTTTTTTACTTCCTCCCGACCGCGGTAGAGGGAAATAAAACCAGGCTGTTTACCAACATAACCGTAGTCAGCATCTGCCATCTCGCCAGGGCCGTTGACGATGCAGCCCATCACTGCAATGTCTAAGCCTGTGAGGTGCTGGGTTGCGTTGCGCACCTCATGCAACACGTCTTCCAAGTTAAACAGTGTGCGACCACAAGACGGGCAGGCAACGTACTCTACCATTGTCTTGCGTAGGCCTAAGGCTTGCAAAATACTGTAGCAAACTGGAATTTCTTTTTCCGGTGCTTCGGTGAGGGAGACGCGAATGGTATCCCCAATCCCTTCAGCGAGCAGCGTGCCAATACCTGCCGTCGATTTAATCCGACCATACTCGCCATCACCTGCTTCAGTGACACCCAAATGCAGGGGGTAGTTCATACCCAACTCGTCCATGCGCTTCGCCATCAGGCGGTAAGCCGCTAACATCACGGGCACTCGCGAGGCTTTCATGGAGACGACGAGGTTATAAAAATTCATCGACTCACAAATTCTGATGAATTCCAAGGCCGATTCCACCATGCCTTCTGGGGTATCACCGTAGGTAAAGAGCATGCGTTCGGCGAGAGAACCGTGGTTCACCCCAATCCGCATCGATTTGTTTTGATCGCGCAGGGTCACGACTAAGGGTTCGAGGGCCTCGCGAATTTTGTCGCCAATTTCTGCAAATTCCTCGGGGGTGTAGGCGGTGCGATCGCTTTTAGCCTTTTCAAAGACATAAAGCCCCGGATTAATGCGCACCTTATCAACATGCTTGGCAACTTCGAGGGCAATTTTCATGCCATTGTGATGCACATCGGCAACCAAAGGAACGGCCTGGTAGGTATCAGTCAAGCGCTGCTTAATTTCTGCCAGCGCTTTGGCATGGGCCATGCTGGGCACCGTCACCCGCACAATTTCGCAACCAATTTCGTGCAGACGGCGGATGGCAGCTACAGAACCCTCAATATCTAGGGTGTCCTCATTGATCATCGACTGGACAACAACGGGATTTCCACCCCCAATGGTGATGCTGCCAACAGGCACAGGACGCGTCTTGCGCCGAGGAATAGTGGTATCAGTAATAGACCAGAGGTCGGACGCTGTGGCGACAGGGGTAGATAAAGTCTGCATATTTCGAATTCGGCAGGATTAGGACAGCAACAAAAGGGTAGGGAACAGAAAGTAAAGTGGGGCAGTTCGCTAAAGGTTGGATTGAAGACAGGCAATTATATCCGGCTAGGGTTCAACCCAATACCACACTTGCAGAGTCTAACAGTGCAATCCTACTTAGAAACGGGTGCAACCGCTCCTTCTACTTGATTTTTAAAGTTCTGAGGTCCAGTGTAGGCGGAAACTTTCCCTAGCTCGACCAGCGGTTGAGTCCCAGACAGGACTTTATCTTTAATGTGCCAGGTAGGAAAACCTTCGATTTTCGCTGCCTTGCAGAGATCGGGCCGAGCATTTGCACCTTTCGGATCGCACTCAACGTAGTCAATCTTGCTAAAGGCTTCTTTGCCAAAGAGCTGCTTTTGATCATGGCAATGTGGACACCAAAATGCACCAAACATTTGGGCATTGATTGATTTTAAGTGGTCAGCCAAGGCCAGTTCAGCAGGGCCGGAGGTTGAGGTAATGACAAAGGGGTCATTGGGATTTTGGGCGTTAACGCTAGAGCCAACAATCGACTGATACAGCATTAGGGTACCTACCACAGCCACGATCGCAACGGTAATACCCGTGAAAAAGACTTGACCTAAGTCTGGCCACTCTCTGCCAAAAAGGGTCAGTAAAAGCATCAGCACCGTAAAGGCTGCGGAGGCAAGGCAATAAATACAGACGGCAGAAATTTTAAAGGCCAATAGCCACATCAAATAGCCGCTAAAGACCACCATCGCGGTTGCCCCAACTAGGAGCAATAACCAAGACCAGTCTTCTAATTTTCGACGCAATTCCTTTTGCTGCACGCCATTCACAGCCAGGGGGCCAAGGGCAAAAAGGGCCATA
>DATNQK010000677.1:0-18035 GCA_036704065.1 Stenomitos sp. | reverse complement strand
TTTTCTGCCCAATCCGAAACGCCCGATCCGTTGCCTGATCTTCCACGGCAGGGTTCCACCAGCGGTCAAAGTGAAACACATGATTGGCTTTGGTTAGCGTAATCCCTACCCCACCCGCCTTAAGCGACAAAATAAACACAGAGGGTTCCGTTTCAGGCGATTGGAACTCTGCAATCATTGCCTCGCGTTTATTGCGCTGGGTTCCCCCATGCAAGTAGTAGGTGTTGTAGTGATAGGTATGGCGCAGGTATTTTTCTAGAGCTTCGCCGAGTTCTGTAAATTGCGTGAAAATCAACACACTTTCACCTTCTTCGACCGCCTCCGCCACCATCTCACTGAGGCGACTGAGCTTGTGCGATCGCTCCGGTGTAAAGTCGCTTTCATCCTGCAAAAACTGGCGCGGATGGTTACAAATTTGCTTCAGCTTGAGCAGTGCCGCTAATATCAATCCCTTGCGCTGAATGCCTTCTGCTTCATCTAGCTCGCCTGTAATATCTTTCACCACTGCCTCATATAAAGAGGCCTGTTCCTTTGTCAAATTGCAGTACAGCTTTTGCTCCACCTTATCGGGCAGATCTTTGATGATGGATTGATCGGTCTTGACTCGTCGCAGAATAAACGGTTCTACAAGCTTTTTGAGTGTTTGCGATCGCAACGCATTGTTTTCTTTTTGAATCGGCACTTCAAAACTTTTGCGAAACTGGGCTTCTTTGCCCAAATACCCAGGGTTAAGGAAATTAAAAATCGACCACAAATCGAGCAAGCGATTTTCCACGGGCGTTCCCGTCAAGGCCAACCGATGCGGGGCAGACAGTTTCAGAATGGCTTTGGTCTGTTCCGCCTTAGGATTTTTGATATTTTGGGCTTCATCTAAAACCAGCCGATGCCAATCTACACTCTCAATCAACTTGAGATCCTTCCGAATTAACGTAAAGGACGTAATCACCACCTGATTTTGGCTCGCCATCGCCTGAAATTCTTCCACAGACTTGGCGCGTTCATTGCCGTGATGCACAATCGCCTTTAGATGCGGCGCAAACTTTTCAATTTCCTTGCGCCAGTTGCCCACCACTGAAGTCGGCGCAATCAGCAAAGTAGGGTTCAGAGAACCATCAGCCTGCTCTTGTTCTTGCACCAACCGAGCAATCACCTGCACGGTTTTGCCCAAGCCCATATCATCCGCCAAACAGCCATTCAGCCCCAGTTGCTCTAGGTAAGAGAGCCACGATACACCGCGTTTTTGGTAATCCCGCAGCGTCCCTTGCAGTTGTTCGAGATCGGCGATCGCCTCTAGCTGTGACTTATCCTGTAACTTCTCTAGCATGGCCCCCAAGGTTTGCCCTCGGTCAAAGTCCACCTCTACATCTTCGCCACCCTCCGCCGTCAGCCGCATAAACTCAATCAGACTGAGTTCAGGATTGTCTTGCTGCTGCTTTTTCCAGAACTCCAGCATCTGTTGCATCTTTTCTTGGTCGAGGTGTATCCACTGCCCCCGAAACTTAACCAGAGGCGACTTAGCTCGTACCAATTCCATCCACTCGGCTTCGGTAACAGATTCCCCACCAATGGCCAAGTCGTACTGATACTGCACCAGATTGTCGTAGCTAAAATATTTTTTCCCCTTGTCTGTGGAACTAGAGAGGGATTTACCTTTGGCCCGTAGACGCACCTTCGCCCGTTGCTGACCTTTGGGTGTCCACCAGGCTGGAATAATCACCTTATACCCAGCACTCTCTAGCACCCACGCCGATTCTTGTAAGAACTCAAAGGCACCTGCCAAGTCCAGGACAATACTGACAGGCTGATCCGTCTCTAACCCCTGCCATAGCTTGGGATAAATACGGGCTGCATAACCGAGATTCAAGAGCAGATTTTGCTCAAAATTTGCCCCTGTTTGTTTATGGAATTCTTTTTGTTGGGCAGGACGCATCCGCCAATAGTCCAACAGTGCCAGCCGCAGGGATGGATCGGAACGGGGCGCAACCAAAAACAGGAGTTCCCAGGCACCCTCGCTTTGCTGCGGTTCCTGAAGTTGAAAGCAGAGGTGAAACGGGATGACGGATTGGGTATGACGGATGCGATCGCGCCATGTGCGCCACTGGTGGTACAAATCCAACCCCACATTGGCCAGAACAGGAGATTCATTTGCAGCCATGCAGTACTGTATCAGCGTATTGCCAATCTTTTGGTCAAACCCTGCGGTTGAGGGCGTGTGGGTGACAATTTCAGTCAGCAAACAGTCCGCAAAATGGCGCAGCAACCCTTCACGATCATAAAATTCAGGCACCTCACGCGGTTCGGCAAAACCCGCCACACAAGCCAGGGGCATGTACTCAACAAACCGCTGCAAATTGGATTCGTACAGCTCACTGATAATTTCCCAGCCTGGATACAGTTCAAAATCCGGTGCGGCTTGAGCCGGAGCCTTGGCAGCAGCTTTTTTCTTCCCTTTGGTTCCTTTGGCTTCTTTGGCGACGTTAACAGGTTGAGCCGTCGCGATCTCGCGATACTTCAGGGCAGGAATATATTGATCCTTGAGGATCACCTGCTTAAAGGCCTGAGTATAGTGATACCAAAATAAGAGATCCGCACCAATCTGCACATCCGCCAAGTTATTGACCGCAATAAAGTGAATGTCATTGAGTAGTTTGATGATGGGGCTGACCAGCTTGTAGGGGTACCCGCTGGTTTTAAGGGGAGTCTTTACGGCATAGCAATCGATTTGCCAAAATTGCAGGTCAAACGTTTCAGGCGTCTCTTGCTCTAAATATCGGGCCAGTTCTAAGGAAGGTAAGGGGCGATCATTATGGCTAGGTAGTAAAAAATATTGGGGCGAAATTTGATCCGCAATGGGAAACATCTTCAATTCAGAGCGAATGCCCAAAGATTGGCTTAGAAACGGTTCTAAATCAGGCTTCAGCAACTGATAAGGATGTGAACCTGCGGCAATCTTATGCTTCTTAGGGGGTTGAGTCGTCTCCACCCATAAATAAAACGCACCCCCTTGGACAAATCCATCTTCTGGTTGGGGAATCCAGGTACCGTGAAGAATATTCATACGTCGTATCTACCCCTAAGCTAGCGCTAGCAGCCTCGCAGATGAGATTAATTTAACGGCAAACCCCGTCTGCTGTCGCTTGCATTCAGCTCATCCATGTTGATGTAGCGTTGTTGATGAATTTGTTCTAAGTAGCGTTTTTCTTGGTAATACAACCGATGCAGCTCTTCTAAAGCCTGCATACATTCATCTTCTTCCACTAACAATTTCTCGGCTTCGTCAGACGCATCATCCAGGATTTGGCTGAGGCACGCATCCAACATCGGGCGCGATTCATATTCGCGGCTTGCTTCTTTAAGGGCAGACTGCAACAAGTCGTAGACATGACGGCAGCGTTTCTCGCAGGCAATGCGTTCTAGCGTTGCAACGGCTTTACGAATCGAGAGGGCAGGACGCAAAATTTCAATTTCGGTCGTCTCGCTCAGTTGCATCAGGTGTAAGACCTGCTGCATTTCTTGCGAGTGGTGCGTACATAAGTCTTGCAGCGCATCTAATAAATCCACATCTGCTGGGTTGGCTTGCAGTTCCGGATGCAGGGAAGTTTCAGCCAGCGGTTGCTCTTCAATCTCTAAGATTTGCCGCCACAAAAAACGATGATGGGAAAAGGTAAATTCTAAGTCTCGCTGCCGCAATGCGTCCTTAACGTCGACCCGATGATAGGGACAGTGCAAATAAATTCGCAGCAGTTGGGCTTCGGCGTTTTCTCTTAAACTGTAGTCTGCTGGGCGTTGCCAACGCTGCGATCGCCCATGCCAGCGTTGTCCACGCACCTGTTGACGCAGTGCCTCTTCAATTTGCAGTGTTTGTCGCGCATCCCCTTGAGAAATCCATTCAGCGCAACGATGAATATAGTGGGTACGCAGGGTTGCATTGGGCAGCTTACCCAGCAATTGCACAATGGTTTGGGTTGCCGCCTGAAACTGATCCGCTTGGCTTAAATCCTTGCCTGCAAGCACCAACTGAATTTGCCAATCGAGCCACAGCGGTGCCGACTCTATCAATTGCTGATAGGCCGCATTGGAGTGCTCTTTTAAAAACTCATCCGCATCTTTGCCGTTGGGCAAGTTCAAGACACGCAGTTGGACATCGCCGCGCAACGCCAACGCTTCCACTTCAGAAATGGCTCGTTCTGCGGCCTTCTGGCCTGCTTTATCAGCATCAAAGTTGAGGATAATTTGCTTGGATTCGGTATAGCGCAGCAGTTGCCGAATTTGGGCCGAGGTCAAGGCCGTCCCCATTGCCGCAACCACATTGCTAATGCCTGCACTATGAAGGGCGATCGCATCGAAATAGCCTTCCACCACAATGGCGCGATCTTGCTGCACAATTGCCTTACGCGCTTTATCTAAGCCAAATAAAGTTTCTCCCTTGTTGAATAGCTCCGTTTCGGGAGAGTTGAGATATTTCGGTTCTTCAGACGTGAGGGTACGACTGCCAAACCCCACAATCCGACTGTGCCGATCATGGATGGGAATCATCAGGCGATCGCGAAAGCGGTCGTAATACCCCTGCTGGTTTTGGCGCTGCACAATCAAGCCAGCAGCGGCAACCAATGCCTCATCAAAACCTTTTTGCTCTACCAAGTAGGTATAGAGCGTTTGCCATCCACCTGGCGCATAGCCCAACTGAAAATGGGTGATAGTTTCTTCACTCAGGCCGCGTTGCTGCAACACATAGGCCAAGGCATGATGGCCACTCGGCTGACGGAGTGCATGTTCGTAAAATTGATTGGCGATCGCCAGCACTTCGTAAATCTGTTCTCGCCGCGAAAGCTGGCGTTGCAGATCTTGGCGTTCCTCTTGGGCTAGCGTCTTGAGGGGAACCTGATAGCGCTGAGCTAAGTCTAAAACAACCTCTGCAAACGACTGTTTGCGCAGCTCCATCAAAAACTTATAAACATTTCCTCCCGCACCACAACCAAAACAGTAATAAAACTGTTTCTCTGGGCTCACACTAAAACTGGGAGATTTGTCATCATGAAACGGACAGGATCCAACAAACCCACGCCCTTGCTTCCGCAGCACAACATGCTCCGCTACGATATCCACAATGTCGGCAGCTTGGCGAACCTGCTCTATGGTATCGGGGTGAATGCGAGGCGTAGACATATCGGTTTGAGCAGAGCCTTGTCCGATGAATTTATTTCACTAGTGTAGAGGGTAAACCTGTGGTTGTCAGACCGCCTCGAACAGCAATTCGACCGCGTTCACACTGGCCGGTGAGTCTAGCCAGCTTTGCAGTCGTGGCAGGCATCGCGCTGGTGGGGTTGTGGTTCGCTTATCCAAAACTGACCTATCGAGGGGTCCCCATTTCTATTTTATTCGAATTTATTCAAGACCCCATTGCACGCAATGCCTATTTCTCGGGGCGGAAAGAATTGCTGCACGACCGGCTCAAAGACATGGACATCGAAGCCCAAATTAAAGCGTTCTATCGGCCTCAAATTGCGGACGAACAAGAACTTGATCGCTATATTCATGAGTTGCTCTATACCAACACAGGCTATATTGGCAACGGCTATCAAGCAACCTCAGACGGACAACTGGTCTCCAAGACAAATTTCCCTCCGGGCTTCTGGCGATGGATGGGGCTGGCCAAGCGGCTTCAGCTTGCGAAAGATCATGAAACGCAAGACGGCGTTTTCTACGTGATCACCCCCAAAGGCACACGCGTTCCCTACTCCGTCATCTCTAACCTTTACCCTATAAACGACATGAAAAAGTGGCTGGGCATTCCAAATAAGCCCTAGTCTCAGGATGCATCGATACAATAGATATCGACCCACCGACCCACTGTGTCCATCACAATTCACGCCAGTCCATTGCCCCGTACCTACTGGGTCTAGGGCAAACCTGATAAAACTGTGCTCAGCTTGCTTTAAGCTCCGCACCATTGAAGAATAGAAAAGGCTTCTTATGCCTTTTTGGCGCATAGGCAGCATTTATAAAACGGCAATTTAACGCTGACCAGGAGAGCAACGTGACGCAACAGTTCGACTACGATCTTGTCATTATTGGTGCTGGGGTGGGTGGCCATGCGGCAGCACTCCATGCGGTCGAATGTGGCCTTAAAACAGCAATTGTTGAATCCCATGACATGGGCGGCACTTGTGTAAATCGCGGCTGCATTCCCTCTAAAGCACTGCTGGCAGCATCAGGTCGTGTGCGGGAGTTGCGCAACGATCACCATTTAAAGACCTTAGGCATTCAATTACAGCAGGTTTCCTTCGAGCGAGCAGGCATCGCTGATCATGCCAACAACTTGGTTGCTAAATTGCGAGGCGATCTAACCAACAGCCTGACACGTCTTAAGGTAGACATTTTAAAGGGCTGGGCCAAGGTTGCTGGCCCCCAAAAAGTAGAAATCATTGGCGACAATGGCGAACAAACGGTAACAGCTCGCGATATTTTGATCGCCAGCGGGTCTGTGCCTTGGGTGCCACCGGGGGTTCAAGTCGATGGCAAGACCGTCTATACCAGCGATGATGCCATTAAACTCAATTGGCTCCCTAGGTGGGTCGCCATTATTGGCAGTGGCTATATTGGCCTTGAATTTTCGGATGTTTACACAGCCCTAGGTTCCGAAGTCACGATCATTGAGGCAATGGATCGGTTGATGCCCACCTTCGACCCAGATATTGCCAAGATTGCTCAGCGTGTGTTGATTGAGCCCCGTGATATCGAAACCCGTGTGGGCTTGATTGCCAAAAAGGTGACCCCCGGCACGCCTGTTGTCATTGAGTTGGCAGATCCAAAGACCAAGGAAGTCGTGGAAACCATTGAGGTGGATGCGTGCTTGGTGGCCACAGGTCGCATTCCTGCAACCAAGAACTTAGGGCTAGAAACCGTGGGTGCTGAAACTGATGCGCGAGGCTTTATTCCGGTCAATGATCATTTACAGGTGACCAGCCAAGGCGAACCCATCCCCCACCTATGGGCCATTGGCGATGCAACGGGCAAGATGATGTTGGCCCATGCCGCCTCAGCGCAAGGGATTGCCGCTGTAGAAACCTTATGTGGGCGATCGCGTACGGTGAACTATCGCGCCATTCCCGCCGCCGCCTTTACCCATCCCGAAGTGAGCTTTGTGGGGTTAACTGAACCACAAGCCAAGGAACTCGGAGCAGCAGAAGGATTTAGCGTCAACACTGTACGCACTTACTTTAAAGGGAATTCCAAAGCCTTAGCAGAAGGCGAAACCGATGGCATTGCCAAGCTAATCTATCGTGAAGATACCGGAGAAGTGTTAGGAGCACACATTATTGGACTCCATGCTGCGGATTTAATCCACGAAGCCTCTAATGCGATCGCTCAAGGTGCGACTGTACAAACGCTTTCGCACTTTGTTCACACTCACCCCACCCTCTCTGAAGTGTTGGATGAAGCCTATAAGCGAGCAGCAGTTGCAGTTAAAGCATAGTTGCGCATAGCCTGCTGAGTAGGTTCACAATGATGCACTGAAGCGAAGCGGTACTTAAAAACACTGCCTCGCTTCAGGTGCTACTCACCATATAAGATTGCTGCCAATCAAATTGCTTCTCCATGAGTAAAGCAAGCGAGAAGAAGCGGATGGAGTGGGAGGCAGATTCACAGAATGCGCTACAGTTCAAACAACAGTGTGATGCGACTAAACTGCTATGGAGCCTTTGATTCCAGTTCCCGAATCCGTTTCGTTTGAGGATGCCATTACGCTGACACAAACCTTGCTGGAGCAATGGGAGCAAGGACAGTTGGCAGAAGCTGAACTGGAAGCTCCGATCGCAGCACTTGTGAAAACCTATACAGGTGCGCGCGGGTTCTTTGTGGTGTACCTCTCTGATACTCGTGCTAGCCTGGAAAACCTTTACCCCACCTTAATTCCGAGCCTCAAAACCGCACCTGACATCGTCAGTGAACTTTTGGTCAAAAATTTGGCGATGTCTACCGCTATGGAAATGGTGCATCGCCGCAATGGCCACGCAGAGATGGCGCAACAGTCCGCCCAAGTTCAGCGTCGCAGTGCAGCACTCATGAAGCAACTTGATGGACCACAGATTCAAAGGGAATTACAGCAGTTGTGGGTGGGCTTGAGCAATGATGCGGCTCCCTATGGGGCATTTTTGCAGCGGTGGGGATACGACGCTGCCCAGCGCCAAGCGATCGCCACTTATTTACAGCAACTATTCCCTGGTTTAGAGACTCCCGCCACCGATGTGGGTACTGAGGACACCAATGGCGATGGCAGCACTTGATCCTCTAGTGGTTTTGAAGGATTACCGTCGCCTATCTGAAACAGTTTGTACCAGTGGGCAACCGACACAAATGCAGTTGCAACAGGTTGCATCTCAAGGGATTGAAGTGGTGATTAATCTGGGCCTAGCAGAGGCGGACTATGCCTTGCCCAATGAAGGCGCATGGGTAGAATCCTTGGGATTAACCTATGTACACCTGCCAGTGCGATGGGAAACCCCTACGATTGAAGCGTTTCAGCAATTTATAGACACTCTACAGACTTATCCAACACAGTCGAAACTGATCCACTGCGCAGCCAATAAGCGTGTGTCTGTTTTTATGGCACTGTATCGCATTGTGGTGGAGGGCTGGTCGCAAGCGGAGGCGATCGCAGACTTGCATCAAATGTGGGTACCCGACGCAACCTGGCAAGCCTTTATCGATCAGGTACTGGCACAGCCCAGATCAGTTTGAGAGAAGGGGACAAGCTGCCTTCATGCAACAAACTTGCCCGCCTCATTTCCTCACACCTAACTTTAGGTTGCAGTTGTAGCCCATCCCACTAGAGAGAAGACTGCGATCGCCAGAGCAGGGGACGCCACCATTTGAACAGCAACTGCTTTAACCCTTGCAGCCTCTGACGCATTTGGGCAAAGGCATTAAAGGACGGCGAAGCCAGATAAACAAACCACTCCACCACACGAGGCGCAAGGCGATGGGCCAAAACAGCCAGGTGTGCTTGCCAACCCACAGTAATTTCCGGCGAGTCACGCTCTAAACCCGTCATCAATGCTTTGGCAACCTGCTGAGGCGTCATCCGAATCATCCACCGAAACGGCTGAAGTTCTTGCGTCATGTCGGTTTCGGTTAAGGAGGGCAACAGAGCCATCACCTTAACGCGGCGACCTATTAATTCGCTACGCAGGGCCTGGGTAAACCCGACAATGGCAAACTTGGTCGCCGAATAGGTCGCCATTGTTGGTGCCGCAATTTTGCCCATTAAGCTAGACACATTCACAATGGTGCCTTCTTGACGCGCCACCATCCGCCGCGCCACCTGACGCGTAACCGCATACATTCCCATCAGATTGGTGTTGATTTCACTTTGGACGTTTGGCAAGTGAGACTGCAAAAAGGATTCTTGATGGGCCACGCCTGCGCAGTTTACCAACACATGAATAGGGCCGTAATCGCGCCAAGCTTGAGCGATCGCCACACTGACTTCAGGTAAGCAGGTTAAATCCAAAGGGATAACAACCGCTTCAATACCCAGCGCCTCTATTTGCGTTGCCACCCGTTCCAGTTGCGCCCGATTGCGAGCCACCAATAACAAGCGTTGCACCCCTTGATGGGCAAACTCTAGTGCGATTGCCCGGCCAATTCCACGAGATGCACCCGTAATAAGCACCGTTTTACCTTGAATATTCATTGTCAAAAACCTCCATTACGAGGCCTTACTGCACACAACGCAGATCCGCAGAAAAGACAGTGACTACCGTCTCTTCGGCATGCAGTAAGACGCAATATCAACATTGATTTCGGCGTTAAGTTTGCTGTCTTGCCGTGGCATGGCATTTATCACGCACAGCAACTCTTGCAACCAAACCGTGGCTATAGATGGGGGCGCCCCCATTCTGACAAAGCAAGCGTTAGATAGGCTTTGCCTTACCGTTTGAGCAACAAACTTAACCTTGAGAAAGAAAACGACCGTTTCGACCGTTGAGTCAGCAGGATTCGAGCGACGGTTCAAGCTCGATCTCCTTAACACAACCGAAAGGCGAAAGAACTTCAACACAGCAACAACATGTGGCGATCGCTGTGATCGATTACAGGACGCGACAGCGTTGCGCGAGAGATGAACTGAGAGTGTGCCAGCGGGTTTGCATAACCTGTCCTCCGCAAAAGTGGATTGAGACCGCTACGTTACAGACGTTAACATTTGCATTGAGTTTCCGCAATCTTTCTTAAAGTTTTTGGATGTTGTCAGAATATCGAGTAATCAAGGCAAGCAAGTGACAGGGTTTTGACAGTTCGGGTGCGCAACTGTCATAGCAGTCAGTGCAGGATCAGGGCCATGTGCAGGGCATGGAAGTTGTAAACCAATCCCTTATTGATGCAACTCTAGTCGCAGTATCTGGTCATTCGCCTTTTACAATAGGCAGTGCCTTAGGGTATCAAACCGAGCGGGAGTATTGGCAGATGGAGCGCATACCGGAACCAGACCTGATGAATGATGCGGCTCAGGCCCAGGCCTATGCTGAGGCGGATTTTGAACAGCCCCATCAGTATTGCTTACAACTCTTGCAACAGTCCCTACCGCATCTTCCCCAAGCAGGCATTGCGTTGGATTTGGGCTGTGGCCCTGCTGACATTACGCTGCGCTTTGCAACAGCTTTTCCCCACTGGCATGTAGACGGGATCGATGGCTCAGCGGCAATGCTCCACTACGGAAAAGTAGCAGTACAGCGGGCGCAACTGAGCGATCGCATTTCCCTGTACGAGGTCTACCTACCCGAAGGGGAGGTACCCCAAACCCATTACGATTTGATTTTCTCGAACAGCCTGCTGCATCACTTGCATGACCCCATGGTGCTGTGGCAAGCCATTCACCGCTGGGCTAAGCCAGGGGCAGGAATCTTTGTCATGGATCTGATGCGTCCCTCCAGTGCAGACATCGCTGCCCAATTTGTAGAAACCTATGCAGGAAGCGAACCCGACATCCTAAAACGCGATTTTTACAACTCTCTGTGTGCGGCCTATACAGTGGCAGAAGTGCAAGCTCAGCTGCACCAAGCGCATCTATCGCATCTGCAGATCAAACCTGTGAGCGATCGCCATTGGATTGTTTGGGGAACTTTCCAACGATAAAGTCCCATCTGTAAGAATCGGAACGGTGCTTGACTGTCCAGTGCAGTGGACTGTTTAAAGTAGCGATTAGTGATTGGTTACATACCCTTAAAGTTATGAGTTATTCCTTGATCCCCTTACGCATGGGCTTAGGTGTTGCGGCGATCGCCGCAATCATGACCGCCTGCTCCGGACAATCCATCTCCCAAACAATGCCGACAACGATGGAGCACGGCAGCATGCATATGGACAACCACGCCATGTCGATGGATTTAGGCCCAGCAGATGCCAACCTCGATCTGCGATTTATCGACGCCATGATCCCCCACCATGAAGGGGCTGTCATCATGGCTCAAGCTGCACAGCAAAAGGCTCAACATTCTGAGCTAAAAACCCTAGCGACTGCCATTATTAAGGCTCAGAACGCAGAAATCGATCAAATGAAGCAGTGGCGGGCCAAGTGGTACCCCAATGCCAGCAAAACACCAATGGCATGGCATGCAGATATGGGCCATATGATGGCAATGTCGGCAACGCAGCGCCAAGACATGATGATGCAACAAGACTTAGGTGCCGCCGATGCTGGCTTTGATCTGCGGTTTATCAAGGCAATGATCCCGCATCATGAAGGCGCCCTGATCATGGCCCAAGAAGTGCTGAGCAAAACCCAGCGCCCAGAAATTAAAAAGCTTGCGCAGGATATCCTCAGTTCGCAGCAGGCTGAAATTCAGCAAATGAAAACATGGCAACAAGCTTGGTCGTCCAAGTAGCAGTTTAGCGATGACCATTCAGACGCTATGAACCATTGGGAATCCAAGCTCATCATTAAAAAAGCGATCCGTTCTTAAAAAGAATGGATCGCGATATTAACTGCCTTGCCTAATGACTTAATCAGCAGCGTGAGCGTTTAAGCCGTCGCAAAGGCTTTCGCCGCTTTGGGCTGCACAAAGACCGCTTGCTTCGCTTCTAGCGCTAAGGTGTCAAATTTTTCGCGGGAGAAATGTACGGTCACCTGTTGGCGATCCGGCAAGGTTAGTTCAACCTGTACTTCCCAGCCCAAGTGAATAATGCGCTCAACGGTTGCCGAAATCGCCCCTGGCTGAGGTGCAATATTCACCTCAATATCATGGGGACGAATAAAGACTTCTGTGGCTGCACCATTGTGACTACTGCCGTGCCAGGGTGTGTGACCCGATAACACATTGACGGGTCCAATAAAGCTCATCACAAAAGGACTCGCTGGATGGTCATAAACCTCGGCAGGAGAACCCACTTGCTCAATTTGCCCGTTATTCATAATCACAATTTCATCCGCCACTTCCATGGCCTCTTCTTGGTCGTGGGTGACAAAGATACTCGTGACATGAAATTCATCGTGCATCCGCCGCAGCCAAGAGCGCAGTTCTTTACGCACTTTGGCATCCAATGCACCAAAGGGTTCATCCAGCAGAAGCACTTGCGGCTGCACGGCTAAAGCCCGTGCCAGTGCAACCCGCTGCCGTTGCCCCCCAGACAACTGCGATGGATAGCGATCGCCTAAGCCTTGCAGTTGCACCAGCTCCAGCAATTCATCTACACGCGCCTTGGTTTCTTTATAAGGTGCTTTGCGAATTTCTAAGCCAAATGCAATATTTTGGCGAATGGTCATGTGCTTAAACAACGCATAGTGCTGAAACACAAACCCAATGTTGCGACGTCTTGCATCCAAGTTGGTCGCGTGTTGACCATCAATATAGATCCGTCCAGAATCTACCGTTTCTAAGCCTGCGATCGCACGAAGCAACGTTGACTTCCCAGACCCAGACGGCCCCAACAGAGCAATCAGGCTGCCGTTCTTCACCTCTAGATTGATGTTGTTTAAGGCATGATAGTTGCCGAAATGCTTTTGGACGTTTTCAATCAAGATACTCATGGGATTTCCTTAATCGAGGGTCTAGGGATGGAAAATAAATGCAAATAACGCTTGAAGGGTCTGAATAACCTGTTCTGAATAACCTCTTTAATGTCCGATGCCTCGTTTTGCCGTGCGGCGTTCTAACAACTCCTTCAGGACAAGGGTGACAACGGCTAACAAAGCCAAAATTGAGGCAGCACCAAAGGCCGCTGCCGTTTGGTAGTTTTTGTAAGCTTCTTCCACAAAAATGGGTAATGTTTGTGTTTTTCCGGCAATATTGCCAGAAACGACCGTAACTGCTCCAAATTCCCCCATCGCTCTGGCGTTGGTTAACAAAACGCCGTAGAGCAATCCCCATTGAATATTAGGGAGCGTCACACGCCAGAAAATTTGCCAGTCTTTTGCCCCTAACGTCTTAGCGGCTTCTTCTTCGGAAGGCCCTGTATCTTCTAGAACGGGCATCACCTCGCGAGCCACGAAGGGAAGGGTCACAACCACGGTGGCCAACACAATGCCTGGTGTATCAAAAATAATTTTGATGCCCCATTGCGAAAACAGAGGGCCTAGCCAACCGTTGCGACCGTACAGCATCACGAGCATCAGCCCCACTACCACTGGAGAAATGGCAAAGGGCAAATCCAGAATGCTAATCATCAGTGCGCGTCCTGGGAAACGATTGCGAGCCAGCACCCACGCAGCACAGAGCCCAAACACCGTGTTAAGGGGTACTGCAACAGCTGTGGCAATTAAGGTCATGCGCACAGCATTCAGAAAATCGGGTTGGGAAATGGAGGTCAAAAACTCCTGGAATCCCTTGTGGAAGGCTTCGTAGAAAACTGCGATCGCCGGAATAAATAGCACCAGCGCCAGATAGGCCACCGCAATCCCAATCAATAAAGGCGGGCCAATCAGAGACTTCTTAGGCTGCTGTAAACGAACCTTACCCGGCATAACGACGACCCCACTGCTGTAATGCATTAATCACTAAAAGCATGAGTAAGGAAATCAGCAGCAACACGGTTCCGATCACCGTTGCACCGCCATAGTCGTAAGCCTCTAACCGCTGAAATACCAAGACGGGTGCGATCAGGTCTTTAAAAGGAATACTGGATGAAACGAGAATCACCGACCCATACTCTCCAACCGCCCGCGAGAAGCCCAATGCAACCCCCGTCAAAATAGGCGGAATCAGCGGCGGCAATAACACTCGAATAAAGGTCTGGCGTTGATTGGCACCCAATGACCAAGCAGCCTCTTCAATTTCGCGCTCCATTTCCTGCAACACGGGCTGGAGCGTCCGCACCACAAAAGGCAGCGAAATAAAAATCATCGCGACCAGAACCCCTAGGCGGGTAAATGCAATTTTGATACCAAAGGGCGCAAAAAATTGCCCAATCCAGCCCTTGTCGCTATACACCGTGGCTAACACTAACCCTGCCACCGCCGTGGGCAATGCAAATGGCAGATCCACCGCAGCATCTACCAGCTTTCGCCCTGGAAAGGGATAGCGCACCAAAACCCAAGCCACCAGCGTACCCATTACACCGTTAATCAACCCTGCCACCAGAGACGTTGTAAAAGTCACGTCGTAAGCAGAAAGAGCCACAGGCGAAGTCGCAATCCGCCAGAACTCCGCAGGCCCAACACTAATTGATTTTGTTAAAAGTGCGGTGATCGGCAACAGCAACATCACCGTTAAATAAAAGACCGTAATAAACCACGGAATAGAAACCTTATGGAACCAAGAGGCTGAAGGTTTGGAAGTTTTTGGAAGGCTCGTTCCGGTAAAAGAACGCTCCAAGGTGCTGTCCAACGGTAAAGTCTCCTTTGGGGGCTGGTGGGGTTGAGTCAAGGCGTTTGTAATTTATTAGTAGAAGGACCAACTTTGTTGAGCCGCTGCGTTATCGTTCAAAATTTCGATATGAAGTTGAGATAGATAACTCACAGCAGATTGAATGCGATCAGGCAAACCATAGAGTTCGAGATCGAACCAGCCCGATTCTTGAGCATTTGTTGCCAAGAGAGCACTAAGGATGTTGACTTCCAAGTCGTAACGGAGCGCCAGGGTAGAAATAATAGGCTCTTGCGCATACTTCGAGGGAATTTGAATTTGAATCCGCTCGCGAATGCGATGCGCTAAGCCGCCCGATGAGAGCGCTTGAAGTTCGCCCTTGTCAGCGCTTTGTTCCGAACCGTGAGAACTGAATGTCGTCATCCGATTGCCCCCTTGAGACAGTACAGGTTTAGGACTTGGCGATCTTCGTCTGAATCTTGTCGAAGATAGCGCCGTCGTCAAAGAACTTCTCGTTGATTTGGCTCCAGCCACCCAGGTCTTTGACGGTAAATAGCTTTTTCACTTTGGGGAATTGCGATGCCACCTCTTTTGCAACCGTGGCATCGACAGGGCGGAAACCCACTTTGGCATATTCGCGTTGTGCTTCTGGCGTAAAAAGGAACTGCACAAAGGCTTCTGCCACTTTGCGGGTACCATGCTTATCGACATTGGTATCGACCACCGCCACGGGTGCATCGATGGAAATATTGGTATCGACTGGAATGCTAAAGGGTTGCGCATCGCCCTGCTGCTTAGCTAGGAGCACCTCGTTTTCGTAGTTAACGAGGACATCCCCTTGCCCTTGCTTGTAGAACACATCGCTCGACTCTCGCGCATCCTTAGGCAGAACAGGCGTATTTTTGAGAACTTTCTCTGCAAAGGTTTGGGCTTGAGCATCGGTACCACCCGCTTGAGTCACCGATCCCCACAGTGCCAAAAAGTTCCACTTCGCCCCACCAGAGGTTTTGGGATTGGCTGTAATCACCTTAAGGTTGCCGTTCCCTAACTGGGACCAGTTATCAATCTTCGGCTTGCCAGGGCGCGTCACCAAAGCCACAACCGATTGGGTCACAATGGCATCGTTCGGCGTTTCTTTCTCCCAACCGGGTTGGATGAGCCCAGCCTTTTCTATCTTTTTGACATCTCCCGCCAAGGCCAACTGCACCACATCCGCTTCTAGCCCATCGATCACAGCTCGAGTTTGCGACCCAGAGCCGCCGTAGCTTTGCTCAAAGGTAACGTCTTGGCCTGTTTTGGCTTTCCAGCTCGCTACAAATTTCGGAATGATTTGCTCGTAGGCCTTTTTGGTCACAGCGTAGGACACCAACGTTATTTTTGCAGGTTGACCACCCTCAGCACTGGGCGAACCACTCGTGCTGGAGCTACTGTCTGACGAACCGCCCGAACATCCAGCCATAAGACTACCGACAAGACCACAGACCAGAACGATATGAGGCGCTGATCCCAAGCCTTCCCTTAGCCTCGAATTCATAACTGGATGATTCATATACCACTCCTATACCAACACCAATCGAGTTTTATGTGTAATTTGCAACAGATATCGTCTAATCTTATACAAAGTCGATATAAATTTCAATTCATCTAGAATTTAATTCTGAGTGAAAGTGCATTCTGACTGGAAACACAGCGTTTCGTGCCAGAATGGGGTTGTGCGTCCAAGGTGCAAAATCCTCTGTAGTCTGTAGTGCATCGCTTTTGGCAAGATGCTGAACAGATATTCAGCAATTGGACTCTAGGGCACGTTAAGTGACCCTTGTTGTGCATCAACACGAGTCATGACTGTTAATTCCACCGAATTAAAATCTACTGAAACGGTTGTGCAGCAAAGCTTTTTATTTCGATCCTGTAGTAGCGATGCCTTGGCTCAAGCCTTAGAGGATGCGGTACCCCTCTCAGAAAAGCTGTATTCCAATCGCCCCATTTACACGGCCTACCGTCCCGGCAACGCACTACAGTTTCTCTACTTAATTGTGGGGGGCGGGCCGGTGATTGTGCGCAGTAGTCCTTTGGATCGGATTATTGCAATTCACTATCCGGGTAGTTGTTTTGGCGAAGGGAGTTTGCCGGTTGGGTTTGGCCCCATTAGTCATGCCTTTCCTAGTTTGGTTGAAGCCTATAAGACAACTGATGTACTAAAGGTGCCAGTCAGTGTAGTAGAACATCTTTATGCCTCGGATGCAGGGTTCCGCGATCGCTACAATCTGCTGCTGGAACTGAGGGAGAAGTTTCAATACCACCTACTCAATTGCAGCACCTATCCGCCCCAAGCCGTTGCATCCTTATTTAGAGCCTTAATTTACCAAGAGCGAGAGTTGGGTAATCAGCCGGATGAAAGCAGTACCTACACCTTCGACCTGCCCATCGATATCATTGCCCATGCCAGTCAGCTCAACCATCGAACGGTAGAGCAAGTCTTGAAAGGGATGGAACAGCAAAACCTAATCGAGACCGCTCGGTCGAGCGATCTCTCAGGGGATACGATTCGTGTGCTCAATGCTGAAGGGATGAAAGAGGTATATAGCACAACCCGCGATAAGGTATCTTGGTGGCCCTTGAAATAGCAGATTGTGCTGATTGCCCGTAGAACTAGGGCGGCTAGGAGGCTGCGCCAGCGCAGCACTTTAGAACAAAAACTGTCCACCGGATGTGCTGCTGACCTGAGGTGCAGCGCTATCAATTGCGTAGTTAAATCCAAACACCTGCCCAATAAACTGACGTTGGGCGACAGGTGGGTAGAGCGGTTGTGCCAACTGAGTGGTTGCATAGGTGTTAGCCGCACGAATGATGTTCAGGGCATCGGCTTGCGACAGTTGACGTTGTTGATAGGCTTGCAACACTTTATCTAAGCCTGCTTGATATTCTGCTTCAGTCTGAAATTGAAACTTTGGGTTGGCAGCTGCGACAGGGGTGGGTACCGTAGGAGCAAGGGCAACTGGAACTTGGAGGGTGAGTACATAGACACTACCCTGAGGAATTTCTACCACTTGCATTGACTTTTCGGAGGCGAGTCCGGCGATCGCCCCAATTCCAGAGCCCAGCATCGCACCTTGGTTAAAGTCCATGAAATTGCCACCATTGATGCCGCCTAACAGTCCACCCCCAATCCGGCTGCCGATGGGGCTAAGGCCTTGCGCTTGCTGCATCCCGCTAGAAACAGTCACTTTACGGCTC
>DATNQK010000676.1:0-2380 GCA_036704065.1 Stenomitos sp. | reverse complement strand
GCTAAGCTGTTGGGTGTCCCTTTAATCTGTGGCGACTGGGGCGGCTTAATCAGTCCAGAGCCAGGACAGTCTGAGGAAAATATCCGGACACTGATTCAAACGGCCGAGGCAATGGCACCTTGCATTTTATTCTTTGACGATTTCGATAAAGCCTTTGCTAGTTCCGATCTGAGTCAAGAAAATAGTGCTGAAAAGCGCATTGCTGGGTATTTACTGACCTGGTTGCAAGAGCAAACCGCTCATGTATTTTGCATTGTGACTTGCAATCGCATCACTCAACTTCCACCAGAACTCAAGCGGCGATTTGATTGGCAGGTCAATGTTGATTTGCCACACGAAGGAAGCCGATATGAAATTTTTAGAATTCATCTTGCTCGATTCTGCGGCGAGGTGCCAGAGTGGGATGTGTATGAATGGAAAAAATTAATCTCCATTTATAATGAATCAACACCTGACGAGATTGGGAAGGCAGTCCATAAAGCAGCGATTGAAGCTTTTTTAAGAGGAGAACCTAAACACATCACTCTCGCGGACCTGATAGAGCAAAGGAACCGATTCACCCCTGCAAATCTAGCCAATCCTGAGCAGATAGAAGATATCCGCCGCCACGCTCGATACGCGATGAAGTCAGCTTCTGAAGACGATTCCGTATTTAGAGTAGAGCCCGTTGAAGCGTTTAGTCAGATCTTAGGGCAGTAGTTATGCATAGCGATGACAATAGCTCATTCATGAAAATGCTAGCGGCAATGTCAACCACGATGGTGCTGGCTATCCCCTGTGGTTTTATCACGTTGGTGCTGCTAAAACTGCTTTGGAAATTTCGAGTGCCTTACATCCTTGGCATCTCAGGTTTTGCCATCTACTCTTACTTTTATTTTCCTTTCAACAGAGCTTATTTCATGAGCGAAATAGGTCACTGTTTTAAGGAACGTTGCTTTAGTCTAAAAGACCCTGAAGGTCTAAAACGATTCCATTTAATAGGATCAAAATTTAAAGACTCGCCGCAAAATTATGAAATCTATCAAGGACAGTACCAAGCATTCCTTGAAGAAATAAAGCGACAGCAGCAAGCTCATTAATGAGCCTCACAGTTAAAGAGCAGTCATAACTTGATTGTGAAGCTTGCTGAAAATTTGTTGATATAGAACAAGTACATAGCATCACTTGCATGATCCTGAAGCTCAATCATTAGCTTGGTTGAGCTTTATCGTTTCAAGTTTCGCCCCCTAATTGATCGCATCCGCTGCTGCTGAAGCTGTGGCTGCTGCTGAGCTAGCTTCTTCCGACTCAGGTGTTCACTCTGCTTCAGAATGATGGCTTTGAATACCTCAAACTCTTTTTGGGTGACAGTTCCCTCTACTACACCCTCTTTGACCTCAAGAACCCGCTCACTGCCCTTGCGTGTCACTTTGAGATGGTCTCCCTTCAGCCAGAACCTGTAACCTTGTGCTTCCCAGGTATAAGAGTTGTCCGCGAGATTCGGTTCGCCGATATGTTTGGCAATCCATTTGAAGGGCTCGACTGACTGCTGATTCAAGGCATCTTGCTCAGACATCGTGCCCCCTCTGGCGGAATGAGGTCTGAGCTTGAGACGGCTTGCCTGTTCTTGCGTCGCCGGGGAATGCACCTTTTCTGCTTCCTCTTGGGAGTGAGATCGCCCTAGTGCAGACTGAGCTTCTTGAATCAGCTTGTTGTCTCCCGTGTTCACGATTCCCTCCGTGGGCTGTTGTTCCGAATGCTGCGCTTGGTATTGCTGCCGAATATGGTGTGCATGAGTTCTCATCTGGTTCATATATGCCTCCACTTGCTCTGGGGTGGAGAGGGTTCTCGCCCAGTCGCTCTCTCGAATCCAGCGATCACCATCTTTCAGATCTCCTTTGGCGATCGCCCGTAAATAGACCTCAGCATCTACCACCTGCTGCGGAGCATGGGGATAGTCATCACGCACCTGGTGGGCAAGCACCTGATATTGATAGCGGTAATAGTGACGTAATTCAGCATCAGCAGACACCGCTCGGGATTGGGCCTTGGCATAGGCGATCGCACCTTGATTAACAATCAGGTCATCGAGTCCTTTATCCCCTTCCCATTGCACAATTTTGCAGGTACAACCTCTCTCTTGCAGAAGTTCAATGCCACGCACCAGATCACGCCGAACGTTACGGACAGTCTTGGGGTCATCATCTTTGTCATAGGCGAAGCGGAACTCTCTGCCAGGGGTGGCAAAGGTATCCAGTTGTTTGGCGACTTCTGTGAACACAGCCACATCCTCGTTGAGTTGTCGTTCGAGCAAGCGATTGCCAGATGCATCCTTGGCGTGATAGATGCCATTCACCCCAGAAACGCCGATTGTCACTTCACCCTGCGAAAGGCTGGCCCA
>DATNQK010000675.1:0-8452 GCA_036704065.1 Stenomitos sp. | reverse complement strand
ATGGGCGCAAGCTGCCACACTGGTTGCCGTTGACCTCAATCCACAACCGTTGATGCAGCAAGCCTTAGATTGGGTTGCGGCCCAAGGTGCTGCCAGCGTTGTTGCCTTTATCGGTTTGTACATTTTGGCGACGATTGTGTTTTTGCCAGCGTCGCTTCTTACCTTGGGCGCAGGTGTATTGTTTGGGGTCATTGCAGGTTCAATTTATGTGTGGATTGGCGCAACGCTGGGGTCAATCGCGGCATTTTTGATTGGACGCTATCTTGGCCGCAATTGGATTGCACATCGCATTGCCGATAACGATACGCTGGGTGCCATTGATGCCGCTGTTGGCCAAGAAGGACTCAAAATCGTTTTATTGACGCGGTTGTCGCCGATTTTTCCTTTTAACGTGCTGAATTATGCCTATAGCGTGACTAGCATTTCCCTGAAGGACTACATACTGGGATCTATTGGCATGATTCCAGGCACTGTCATGTATGTTTACATCGGTGCGCTGGCTGGCAACTTAACAAGCCTCGGCACAGCGGCACGTAGTCCTCACCCCACCTTAGACTGGATCCTTCGCATTGGTGGATTTATTGCAACCGTTGCCGTTGCACTTTTAGCTACGCGCATTGCCAACCAAGTTCTAGAACATAAAATTGCTACCCATAGGAGTAATGACGATGTCACCTCTCGGCGTTGACTCGGCAACGGTTCAGCCAATGGATGAATTCAACCAGACCCTAGTATCAGCTGTGCATCCATCGGACTGGATCAATCCCACCCCTGCCGATTGTTATGACCTGGTTGTGATTGGTGCAGGTACCGCAGGCTTGGTCAGTGCCGCAGGTGCGGCTGGATTGCAGCTTGGGTTACGAGTTGCCCTGATTGAGAAGCACTTGATGGGGGGCGACTGCCTGAATGTAGGATGTGTCCCTTCAAAATGCATCATTCGTTCTGCCAAATTAGTGGGCGAGCTTCAGCGTGGGCAATCCTTAGGTATTGATGTTGCCAATCCTGTGCAGGTTGACTTTGCTGCGGCCATGGCTCGGATGCGACAGGTCAGGGCAGGCATTAGTCACCACGACTCAGCCCAACGCTTTCGAGATCTGGGCATTGATGTATTTTTTGGTACAGGTAGCTTCTGCGATCGCCAAACCATTGCAGTTGCCGGTCAGCGTCTGCGTTTCAAAAAGGCCGTCATTGCGACAGGCGCGAGGGCAGCCCATCCCAACATTCCAGGCTTGCAGGAAGTGGGTTATCTCACCAACGAAACCTTATTTTCGCTGACGACCCGTCCTCAACGCTTAGCCGTCATTGGTGGTGGCCCCATCGGTTGTGAATTGGCTCAAGCCTTCCGGCGCTTAGGTAGCGAGGTGGTGATGCTGCACCGAGGCGAACGGCTCCTTCCTAAAGGCGATCCAGAGGCCGCAGCCTTGATTGCTTCTGTTTTCCAACAAGAGGGCATTCAGCTTGAGTTCGACGCACACTTAGAGCGAGTAGAGGCAACGGTTGCAGGCAAGCGGTTGCATTACCGTTGTAACGGCAATCTACAGTCGGTGACAGTAGACGAAATCTTGGTTGGTGTGGGACGTGCTCCCAATGTGGAAGGCATGAACCTGGAAGCTGCAGGGATTACTTACGACCCGACCCACGGCATTTGTGTAAACGATTTTCTGCAAACGACAAATTCCCGCGTTTATGGGGCTGGCGATATTTGCATGGACTGGAAGTTTACCCATGCCGCCGATGCTGCTGCGAGGCTCATCCTCAAAAATATGTTCTTTTCCCCCTTCGGCTTGGGGCGATTGCGACTGAGTCAGCTTGTCATGCCCTCTGTCACCTTCACTGACCCTGAAATTGCCCAAGTCGGCCTCACTGCTACTGCCGCTGCCCAACAAGGCACTGCAATCCGCACCATTACCATTCCCTTAGATCAAGTTGATCGGGCAATCATTGACGATGAAGCACTAGGCTTTGTGCAAATCCATCATTCCCCAGGTTCTGATCAGATTCTGGGTGCAACCGTTGTGGCGCGTCATGGGGGAGAAATCCTGACGCAACTGACAGCGGCGATGGTCGGCAAGGTAGGACTCAATAAACTTAGTGGTGTGATTCATCCCTACCCAACCCAATCCGAAGGAATTAAAAAAGCTGCCGATGCTTACCGTCGCGCATTACTCACACCTCGCACCCGTGCGCTTCTGAGGGTATTGACCAAACTGTCTTGAGTCGTATCCAAAACCAGCCAGATTATCCACAAAGAATTTGCTCAATGTACGTGCTTGGTGATAGAGGTATGCTGTTTGGCAAGAGGGTCGGCTGCGATGCCCCTGCGCTGAATATACTGGCTACAGTTGCTGGTATTTAGCCTGAGATAAGTTGAGAACTTGAGCATGCGATTGCCGCTAAAGCTCTGCTAGCCTCTTGTAGAGAATCTTGTCTAATTTCTGGGAACCAAGGCTGAAGGCGATCAAAGTTGCCACTTGCATTTGATAATGATAAGACTGAGGACATTGCTGATAGGTCGAAAGTTTTGGGCTCGACAATGTGGAGGTCATAAATGTCGTCCGAAAGATACAAGTGAGTCGCCACAAAGATACGTCATCATCTAAACGCAACCCCAAAGATTCACCAAGAAGACTGATGTAAAAATTGGTGACTTAGCCATTAACCAATCTCAGAAAACCGCCCCATCTTTACCATGATGCTTAGATTTGTATCCAACAGGGGTGACAACTCAAGTACGGCTTGTCTATTGGTCCCTCTAGCTCAACCCGTTGATGCCTGGCTAGACTGACGCCTGACGTCTGAAACCCCCACCGGGCAAGAGTTTTGGAGGATCTGATATTGTTCAATTTTTCAAGAAGAACAAAAATGATATCTCAACATTCAGAAAAACTTCAGAATAAATATCAACAAATCTCCTTAAGGTGCTTGATTTATATGGCATATAAGATAAAATCCCCAACAGTGTAGTGAGAGATATTTTATGAATAAGGGTGAATTAGTCGACGCGATTGCTGAAAAGGCAAACGTTACCAAGAAGGAAGCAGATGCCGTGTTAAGCGCTGCGATCGATGCCATTGTCGATGCAGTTGCGGGGGGAGACAAGGTAACGCTAGTGGGGTTTGGCAGTTTTGAGAAACGCGGTCGTTCCGCTCGTGAAGGACGCAATCCTAAAACAGGCGAAACGATTCAAATTCCCGCAACTAGCGTGCCGGGTTTTAGCGCTGGTAAGCTGTTTAAAGAAAAGGTAGCCGTTCAACCTGAACCGAAAACCAAAGGTAAAAAGTAAGCCTGATGCGATCGCTTTACTGTCAAGAATTGCAGGAGGCGATCGCATTAGATTACGATCATGGCAGCATGCAGGCCAACCGCATTAATGCAAAATAACGTAAGTACAGGACTTAGATTCAAATGACAACGCAAAATGGAACACAGCCCCTCGCTGGTAAGGCCCTGCTACAAAAGTTGAAAGATATTCCACATTTGTCTAGGCGTGAAAAGGCACGAGAGTGTGGATATTACAGCATTGGCAAAGACAATAAACCTCGTGTCAACATTGGTGCATTTCTCAATGCTGTTCTCGAAGCCAAGGGTGTTGCTTTAGACACTGAGAGCGAAAAGAATGGTCGTGGTCGAGAAGCCAGCTACCGCGTCAGCGTTCACAAAAATGGCCAGATTGTGATTGGTTCTGCCTACACCGAAGCAATGGGTTTGAACGTTGGTGACGAATTTGAAATCAAGCTCGGCTATAAGCACATTCACCTAAAACAGCTCAGCTCAGATGGAGAAGATGCGGAATAAAAGCAGATCGTTTAGGCGCTTACGGGGCAGCGCTTACGACTGGTGAAAAGGGCGATTATATACACAAAAAAACCGATTTGACCTGTCAGATCTAGTGTTGGGAGCAGAAGCGCAAGGGTCGCGATTCTTGTAGATCAAGTCCTTCTTTACCTTTTCATTCTCATTCTTATCCCGCCAGCTTAAAAATATCTCAAGTAGGTAGTCTCGCGTTGTGTTCTCTGTTTCCTTTAAGTGGCTACCAGTAACAAGAAAGGCGATAATAGAAGGGATAGCGTGAGGAGCTAATCAAAGGAAGGTTGCAGCCATTGAAATCAACCCTATTGCGCTACAAGCAGGTCTGTATAGGTGTTGGGTGTGTTGTGTCGATCCTGTCTGTGCTATTGGGGGTGCAGCTAAGGTCGCAGACTTTAGCTGAGATCCCTGCGCAGACACGCCTTAACCCGCTATTGGGGGGGATCAATGTCCAGCCTCAAACCGCCACTTTGCTGTTTGGCAAGAAAGGGGCAGAATTTCCAGACTATAAAGAAGCGCGCATCCGTTATCCTCAGGTGGTGGGCGCGCCAAGTTCCACTCTGTTGCAGAAGGTACAGGGTGTAATTGGTCTTAAACAAGTTTTGGGCCAGTCCTTGGTTGAGTTGCGGCAAGAGTTTCGCGAAAACCACTGGCTCAGCAATATTGATTATGCGATTACTTACAATCGCTACCCAGCTCTGAGCTTAACCTACTTCGTTTCAGGTGTAGGTGCCTATCCCGATGGCTACGAAAAGCATGTTTCTGTAGACCTAAGAACAGGGAAGCGTTTACAGGTCGAAGATTTCTTGCAAGCAGCAGCGATCGCACCGCTAACGCAAGAAATAGATCGGATGTTGCAGCAAGAGATCCAGAAAACGATGACCGAAGTCCTGCAACAGGAGCCAGACTTTGGCACCGATCTATTTATGCATCGTCGCTTTGAGCGCCAAAATCTCAGTGACTTTAGCATCACCAAGGAAGGCATCACCTTCTATTACAATTTTGACTTTCCGCATGTGGTTAAAGCAGCCGAACCCAAGCACGATTTTCTAATTCGGTACCGTTGGTTGGCGCCTTATCTGCGTCCTGAAGGTGCTTTAGGTCAGTATGCCAGTGCTCAGCCATAGCAACTTGCACCACTCGATAGGCCCTCATTTGCTTTCCACTCCCTGCTTTTGCCTCCGTTGACTTCTGTGTTCTCAGGTGAAGTACCATGCCACTCCTTAAAATTCAAACTTCTGTTCAACCTGAACCCCATGCTGTTGCAGACTTGCTTAAACATCTCTCTGCACAACTGGCCCAGCATTTAGGCAAGCCGGAGTCCTATGTGATGACTGCCTTTGAGGCTGGATTACCTATGACCTTCGGTGGTACAACTGAGCCTACTTGCTATGTTGAGATTAAAAGTATTGGCTCGATGAATCCCCAACAGACTCAAACCATGAGTCGTGAGTTGTGTCAGGCACTGGAAGCTGCTCTCGGCGTGTCTAAGGCCCGGATTTATATCGAATTTGCAGATGCAAAGGGCTCGATGTGGGGCTGGAACGGCACCACATTTGGTTAAGGGGCGCGATGCGGTATTCCAAAATTGTCTGAACTTCTTGGGTGACTACAGATTACTTTGGCTTGCCTCAATTCTTCCTGAAGAGGATCCGCTATGTTATCCCAATCTCATCGTTCATCGGAGGATGAACATTTACTCTCCCTCGCAACTTCAATTGCCGAGCAGCGATCGCTTATTCAACAGCTGACGCAGGAAGTACAGACCCTGAAGCGGGAGGTTGCAACTTTGCAAACGGCTGTCCGTCAACAGCCAACCCTTGGCCTGAATGATGGGCGTGACTATATCGTGATTGAGCGCGATAAGTCTTCCCTGTGGCATCGCTTTGAAAATGACGAACCTGTTCCCATCAAAGCGAAAGTGCTCAAAGGGTATCTCAAACAGGTTGCGTTTGTAGATAAAGAATACCCCAAGTTGCATGTCTTTATTGAAGGCGATCGAGAGTATGTCTTGGTCACAGGATTCGAAACCCACTTTTCGCGGGAACTGTTGGCGGCGATCGCCACTTTGACCCCTACCGACCTCAACTTCCCTGTGATCATTAAGCCCGACACTGGCAGCGAGGAAGGTGAGTCTAAAAGCAAACATAAGCCCGTGTTTTGCAATGTGATTAGTCAAGGACGAACCGTTAAACCTGGTTCACTGCGCAACCTCGATATCCATGTCTTGTTTCAACGTGCTGAGGCTGTTTTACAAGGCAAATCCTCGCCTGCTAAACCTGAGCCACCACGGGTTGCGACCCAATCCAATCCCCTCGATTGGGGACAAGTCTGTCGCGACTTAGGAATTGCTGCGGGGCAACTCAAGGCACTGGCGCAAGAGTTAAATCTGCCCATGGGCAAGCTTTCCCCAGCTCAGTCCGAGCAGCTCTATCAGGCCGTTCGCCGTAAGTATGGTTCAGCCGGATAAACCGATGTTTCTGAATGGCGGGAAGACTCTGCTGGAAGGTGATGAAGGTGAGTTGCTGAGACTTGCGAGAAAATATCCAGATACCCCACCCACCAGTTCGCTACCATTCTTGTACTGCGATCGCCAATCCTTGTGCCAGTTGCGCATTTGTGGAATCTGCCTTTAGCCTTTCCTGAATCGCCGTATAGGCCATTTGGGGCGAAAGTTGTTTGAGCGCAGCAATCACATGTAGCTGCACACCATAATCTGAATCTGCCAATAAATCGATGAGATCGGGTATCTGCGTGGGCATGAGTAACTGACCCAATGCCAAAATAGCCCGCGAACGTAACAGGGGACGCGCAGCAAACGCATCGGATTTGACCCAATTGATCAGAACCTGTCCTGCCAACGTTTGCACTGTTGTCCCCGCAGCACTTGCAAAGCTTGCAATCACGTCTTGCAGGAGCAGCTCTGGCAGATCAGGATTTTGCATCTGCAGGGTTCCAATGCGTTCCAATCCGCCGATTGCTGCCTCAGAATGAATCCAGCCTAAGCATTGAATTAAGGTCCTTTGTAAGGAAGAAGCTGTTGCTTGGTTTGTGCATTTATCAACTAAGGCAGTCGTACATGAATCAGTGGCTATCCGTCCTAAGGCGCGGGCTGCTTGGTCGGCCACCCATTCATTGTCATCCTCCAGCAAGGGAATGAAATGCTTTGCCAAGGCGTCTCGGTTGCCCTCTTCTATCCGTGTTGCTAGCCCACTAATGGCAGTTTTGCGGAGCATTGGATCGGGGTGGGCTAACGTTGCGACCAACAGAGGCAGAATCTCAGGAGATTGAAATTTTTCGAGTGCTTCTAGGGCGCAGATGCGCAATTGTGACGTTCCGGTTTGGGCTGCTTCTACAAGTAGAGGGACCACCTCTGGATGTTCAATCAATCCTAGGGCTCGCAGTGCTGTCGCTTGACGCTGTGGATCGTGTAGATAGCTTTGGAGAGGTTCAATTGCCTGGGCTCCAAACCGAGACAAACTTTGTGCAGCCATCAGTCTGACCTCTTCATCGCCAGAGCGCTCTAGAAGCTGACTCAAAACCAACGCTGCATCTGCACTAGAAAATACACCCAGTATTTTGGCAATAAACCACTGCAACTCAATGTCCGTATTTGGATCGTCCAGTACCTGGACAAGCAGCGGAACAGCCATTGCAGCATCCCAATGCTCCGCCTGCTTGGCAATTTCCCAGCGAGATTGGAAATCACCTTGCTTCAACGCTTGCAAGATAGATGCTAACGACATTACAGCCGCACCTGTAACTCAGTTGTCATGCTTCCTCAACTTTCTCGGCTTGCGTCTGACTTTCTTTCATTAAAGAAGAAAAGAACCCATTCGACGCAAAGGTATTACCCAGTTCATGCAATAACTGCAAGCTAATTCTGCGATTATTGCATGAAAATTTACATTTTGTAGTTTTTAATACGAAACCGTTGAGGTAATACCAGTAGCTTCAAAACATTGGAATTAATGAGCGATTAAGCATCGCGCTGCACAAGGGTCGATATGCATCAAGCAGGTACAGTCCCCACGGATCAGTACAACGCAAAAGGATGCTGAGACAGTCAGTATCTTTCCACAATTATCTTTTTATGAGGGTACCGTCTTGGCTAGCCTTACTTTAGAAGCTTTAGACAAACTTAATAAGTTTGAACGCATTAAGGCAGAGAAAGATGGTCTGGCAGTTCTCAAAGACTTGCCCTATTTTGCCAATATTGGCTGGGAAGCAATTGACGAATCTGATCGCGATTATCGCTTAAAGTGGCTGGGTGTCTTTTTCCGACCTGTTACCCCGGGCAAGTTCATGATGCGCTTGCGCCTTCCCAACGGCGTCATCAGTAGCGCGCAGATGCGGGTTCTTGCGGATATTGTGCATCAGTATGGCGATGATGGAAGTGCCGATATTACAACGCGCCAAAATCTCCAACTCCGAGGCATTCGGATCGAGGATATTCCGAGTATCTTTAATCGTTTGGATCAGGTGGGTTTAACCAGCATCCAGTCGGGCATGGATAATGTGCGCAACATTACTGGCTCGCCAGTGGCAGGCATTGATGCGGATGAATTAATTGACACCCGCGAGTTATGCAATCAGGTTCAAGATGCAATTACCAATGGTGGCAAAGGAAATTCAGCATTTACGA
>DATNQK010000674.1:0-13428 GCA_036704065.1 Stenomitos sp. | reverse complement strand
ATTCAAGCGATGACTTTGACTTACGAACTTCCCACCGATGAAATTGCCAGTGGATTCCATGCCCTCTCGGATCCGATTCGCGTTAAGGTTCTAGAACTTTTACAGCAACAAGAGCTATGTGTAGGTGGGCTCTGTGAAGCTTTGAATACTAATCAGTCAAAGCTTTCGTTTCATCTGAAGGTGCTTAAAGACGCGGATCTCGTCCATGCGCGACATGAAGGTCGCTGGATCTACTACAGCCTAAACATTTTGCAGTTTGTCCGCTTAGAAAAGTACCTCTCTAACTTCCGCCGCTTTAGCGAAATTTGTCCGCCCGCAACCTATCAAACCTCTAACTAACCCCAAAGGTCTGCGGCGATTGTCGTTACTATTTTGGGCAGGAGCACAACGGGGTTAATACGCGCCATTGGCAAACAAGACGATCCGGAAGGTTTCTACTAAGATTTCAAAATCTAGGTTGAGCGTCCAGTTGTCGATATAGTACAAATCCAACCGTGCCGCTTGATCGAAGTCATCGATGTGCGATCGCCCTGAAATTTGCCACAGTCCGGAGATACCGGGTAGCACCTGATGGCGAATATGATGCCAGGAGTCGAAACGCTCTACATCTCGAATCGGTAGGGGACGTGGGCCGACAAGACTCATTTGCCCCAACAGCACATTGATGAGCTGGGGTAGTTCGTCAATGCTGGTACGACGCAGAAATGCACCAATTCGCGTGCGGCGAGGGTCGTCTTTGATTTTGAATAGAATGCCGTCTTGAGATTCGTTGTGAGCTTCTAGTTGGGCTTGAAGTGATTCTGCATTCGCCACCATGGTGCGAAATTTCCACATGTGGAACACTTTGCCATGCAGTCCTACTCGCTCTTGGCGGTAAAAAACAGGCCCCGCAGAGGTGGCTTTAATGGCGATCGCAATCCCTAAGAAGAACGGTGCCAAACACAATAAACCTAGGCCAGCAGCAATAATATCGATATAACGCTTGGTGCGATAATCAACGCCTAACAACATCGGCGGTGCTGCTCTCAGGGTTGGCATTCCGGCAAAGATTTCTGGAATGCCGCGTCGATGTAGCACTTCTACGCTCGATGGGATCAGGCGGAGAGTAATACCTAAACGGCGGAGTTGCCAATATAAGGTGGACGCCAATTCCGTTGGCGGTAAGCCCTCTACGATCACTTCTTGGGCTTTGCATTTCAAAATGGTTTGCAGAGTTGTTCTTGCATTGGCGGTAGAGGCAAGGGCTGCACCCACCACGCGATAATGCGATCGCTGTTCTAGAAGAGTATACAACCGAGGCAAACGATCAGCAGGTGCAATCAGGAAAATGGCAACTGTGGGCTGACGCTGTTCCAGTTGTTGTAGCAGCAGAGTAGCAACTAGCCGAAAGACAATGACAAATCCAACGCTCAAAGACCAAGCGCTAAAAAATAAGGAGCGGGGTACATCTAGCTTGGGGTCGTAAAAGTAACTAACGGCCAAGGACAGCAGGTAGGCAAAGCTAACCAACTGTGCGGAGCGCACATAGTTTTTCCATGCGGTGGATCGGTTATAGAGGCCGCCAATCGCTAAAATTCCCAGGGTTCCTAGGGCAAACAACCAGAACAAGCTGGGCAGTCCGAACCAAGTCCACCAAACGAGTTGGGGCGGAATGGGTGCATAAAAGCGGTTGAGTTGAGAGGCGATCGCCCATGCGCAGCCCAGGGCTAAGATATCCGCAACCATTAAACCCACCACTTGCCCCCAATGCCGAGGCTGAGCTGCACCCGTTCGCCATGCACGGGTTGCTCGCAAATCTTCGCGGTGCGTGGGAGGGTCAGCGGAGCGGTTCACAATAACGGTATCTAGAACACAACATCCAGGCAAGAAATCATTGGCTTGCGCAGCTTATGCGCAACACTTTGTATGGATATAAATCCATGCTTATCCTACCCAGAAGGGTGTGCATAATATCAAAATCCTTTAGCAATGCTGGTGTCAATCCAAACGTAGCGAGATATTTGTATGTCTACGGTTTTAAGCGATGCATACCTTAGTGACGAATATTTTGCAGCTTGTGCTGACACAGTTGTTTCGCCATTAATACTAAAAAGGAAGGATTGTTGATCAAATATCGTCGCCATAAGCGTTTTGGTTCAACGGCTAAGCGATAAAGCCATTCCAGTCCGGCTGCCATCATCCACCGAGGAGCCTGACTGACTTCACCACTATGAAAGGCAAAGGCAGCACCCACACCAATCATGACCGCTTGCAACTGATTCTGTTGTTGAGCCATCCATAGCTCTTGTTTTGGACAGCCCAAGGCAATAAAGACAATACGAGCCTCTGAGCGATGAATACGCTCAATATCTGCTGCAATCTCAGCGGAGGTTGGCTCTCTGAAAGGGGGAGCGTAAGCACCCACGATGTTGAGTGAAGGAAACTGCTGCTGTAGATTCTGTTGCAGTTTCGCTAACATTGCGTCCGTGCCGCCATACAAATAAATCGGGGTCTGTGTTTGGGCTGCACGTTCGCAGCATGCCAACATCAGGTCTGGCCCATAAACACGTGAGGCTTGTGGATGCCCCAGCAATCGGAGTGCCCAGACTAATGGGGTTCCATCAGGGGTTACTAAAGCTGCATGATTCACTGCTTGGCGATAGTCTAAGTTCCAATAGGCTGTCATCACGACATGCACATTCGCTGCAATCACATAACAAGACTGCCTAGCATTGGCCCAGGAAAAAATGCGATCGCAAGCTTCTTTATAAGATGTGACATGAATATGACTCTTGAGGAGCACACTAATATTATTCATTAGGAAAGTTGTAATACTTCAACTTAGAGCTATGACTGATCCATCTATTAAACTTAGTATTTGCATCCCAGCGTACAATCGACCAGACGGTCTTAAGAGGGCATTAGAATCCATTGTTTTACAGAAAGGATTCAATTTAGAAGAACTAGAAATTGTGATTACTGACGACTCTACAGGATCTGAGTGCAAGGAGGTCAGTGAGACAGTTTTAAGAAAGTGGACTGGGAAATGGCGATATGTTCATAATGTTCCTCGCCTGGGGATGGCACAGAACTGGAACCATGCTATTCGCCTTTCATCAGGACGATATATCTTAGTGCTTCACGATGATGACTATCTCTTAGAAAATAAAATATCTTCAATTTTTCAGGGTATTGACAATGCAAAGGGTGATAAGGCTGTGTTGCTATTTGGAGTGCATGTAGTTAATCCACAGCAACATGTAATAAAAAGACAAGTCTTTAAATCCACACACTATCTAACACCACGAAAATCACTTGAATCAGTGCTATCAAATTCATCTTTCGTCCGTTTTCCAGGTATTGTTATTACCAAATCAGCCTTCCACGAAACTGGATATTTCAATGAAGAAGTGGGTGAGATTGCAGACTTGGATATGTGGGTTCGTCTTTTCAAGAAATATGGTGTATGGTGCTTTTCAGAAACCATTGCTGCCTATACAGTGCATAATCAGGCACTAACGATGCAGATGTTTAATAGAAAAGTTGCATATCAGATTCTAAGTCTCTTTAAAGAAGTACAAAACTACAGTCTCTTTAGTGAAACGGAACTAGATAAGTTTAAGAGCAATTTTTTTCATCAGTTTATCCTAGCCGGAACATTTCGCCATCTCAGACGAAAAAGATACAAAGAGGCATCAGAAACGATAAGTCTATTTCAAATTTCTGAAATTTCAAGATTAAATACTTCACCAAAATGGATTCCTTTACGTATATTGTTTGAATTAGTCATAAAATTATCACCAAGTTTTTCCTAATTTTCCCCGAAATCCGTCAAATGTACCTAGCAAACAAGCAGAGATCTTCTGTAGCTTTTGATCTGGCTCGTAAAAAGCAACTTTAAATATAACTCGTAATGCATAATATATTCTAGAAAGAAAAGATAGAAGCAAATAGTTATTTGAGGTATTTTTAATTATAAAGTAAGTGTGATTTCTACAGATATAATACTGACGCAAGGGAGAATAGTTGTTAATTAAAATATTCGCACCTAATAATGGAATTTTCACTTTTACCAGGTCAGAGAATTGATGTTTAAGAATAGCTTTCTTACTAACAAATATTTTATACCCTTTTGTTTTGAAATTTATACAATATTCCCAATCAACAGCATCAATAAATAATTCCCCATTTGGCAATTCAACACTTTGAGCAGCCTTAATCGGAATTAAAGAACCTGATGTAATAACAACATCACATTCATACAAATCACCTTTGTGATTACTTGCTGAAACAAGATGATAGTTTTCAAAATTACGACCACAAATTTCCATCTGAGTATTGTTATCGATAGGTAAGGGGGCAATTACTCCAACTGGAATATTTTGTGATATTAATTGATTGTAATCAAAGATAAGTTTTTCTAAACAATCAGGCTCTGGTTCACTATCTTGATCAAAAGTCCATAGAAAGTCATAGTTAGATTTTTTAAACCATTCAACTGCAACTTTCAATCCTCCAGAGATACCGATATTCTCAGGAAAAGACTGAACTGTAATTTCTTCTAAAAGATTAAATCGTGTTGGGATTAAGTTTTTACTAGAATTATCAACGATTAAGATATGAGTAACCTGGAAAGTTTGTTTTTGGATAGCATATAAACATCTGTCAACAGCTTCCCAATCTTCATAAGCAGTAATATATGCTACAACTTTTATATCTCCTCTAACAGTAGGCATATCTGAGTCCACTAAATTTATTAGTTATTTAAATAAACTAAGATTATAACAAGGGTCGAAATCAATATATTTTGACCAATGTTTTTGCATAAACTCAATCTCATTATTAAATCTCTTCAAGCGCTCACCAAATACGTCATACCCTCTACTCTTGGATTCATAATGATATAGCATCACATGTGGCAAATAAACATTCTGGTAGCCTTTCTCAATCAGTTTCAAACAAAAATCTACATCATTAAAGGCAATACTTAAATCTTCAGTGAAACCCAAAACTTCGTTAAATGTTTCCTTTCGACACATTAAGCAAGCGGCTGTAACAGCTAAATAATTATTAATTGAATGTAATTGACCAAAGTAGCCAGTTTGAGTAGAAGAAATATATTGTTGACTATGATTAGCAACACCACCCAAACCAACAATTACACCAGCATGCTGAACAGTTTGATCAGGATATAAAAGCAAAGCACCTACTGCTCCTATTGAAGGTCGTTGAGCTTGCTCTACTAATGCTCCTAACCAATCTGATGTAATTACTTCTGTATCATTATTCAAGAAAAGAAGATATTTTCCTTTTGCTCTTGTAACAGCATCATTATTAATTCTAGAGAAATTAAAAGGAATATCTAAAACATATGAATAAAATCTATTTGGCTCTTGATCCTTCCATTTTTGAAGAACTTGAATAGTTTCAACTTCAGTACTACCGTTATCAACAACTATTACTTCAAAGTTTTGATATTGAGTTTTTTCAAAAATAGATTGGAGACATTTATCCAAAATATTACCAAGATTTCTAGTTGGTATAACAATAGAAACCAGGTCTGAAGAGTCAATATTGTATCTCACTAAAGGGAAACCGAACTGATTTAGTTCAACATATCCTCGCTCGTTTCTTCTTTCTATTGCTTCAGATATAACATCAATAAAATTCGTTTTTTTATTATTATTTAAGTCGAAGTTTATCGCTGAAATTTTGTGATATAGAACTTCTGGAACATGAACTATATTAAAGCTCTCTATCTCACTAATCCTAAGAGATAGATCATATAGAGCGGCTTCACCTTTAGAAGCTCTTATGCCCCCAAGCTGAGTTACTGTTAATTTACTATATACTACAAATTGACCTAGATAATTTCTAGACAAAAAAGAGTCTGGGCACCATTCTGGCTTAAAAAAGGGATTTTCATGAAACTGAGATGATTTCCCAATCTGATCCTCATTTGAATAGAGAATATCTACATTATTTTTATTTTTGTTTATATGAATGGCAGTTTCAAAAAGAGCATTTGGAGCCAAAAGTCCATCAGACTCTAAAAATACCAGAAACTCACCTCTAGCTTCAATTAGATTTAGATTAATCTTTTCATATGGATTTTCTGAACTATCAAATACAATAAACTGAACTGGGGGCAAAAGTGGGGGATTTGATTTATTAATATATGTACTTAAAGGAGACTTTAGCGAATCGGAACATAGCAATATTAGTTCAAAATGAAGATAACTCTGATTTAATATTGAATCGACTATTTTTAAAACTAAAGACAAATCTTCATTATTTACAATCAGAAAAACAGAAAATAATGGTCGAACTTTAAAAATATTACCTATTTTCTTTTGCTTACAAAGGTCTGAATTTCGAGGACTATTTTTTAACAACCAAAATAAGTACAACTTATTTTCTGAGAGATATAAATAATCGAATACTGTATCACCACCAACTTTAAGTAAGTAGTAAATCAATTCGCGTTTGATTTTGCGCGTTACTTTAGAGTAATACAGTTTTATCTTGACTAATTTAAATCTTTGCAGAAAACCAATCAAAATGATCAGTTTATTAAGAATTACTGATTTATTCATTTAAAAATTAAGCTAATAGAAAAAGAAGCACTAAAGGGATAAATACTTATATAAAATTGGAAAGTATGCCAAGCAATACATTTTTAGCCAATCTTTTTTAGATTTATATTTATAAAATGTTTTGGATTTGATACAGGTCTTTGAGTAAGCCACAGCTTCAGAAAAGCTAACTCTTTTATCCCCGACCAAAAATAACTCATAATACCAATTTGCAATTGCCGCATAGATTAATTTTGTATATTTATTACTTAAGAAGAGGTCGATCTTTTTTAACATATCTTCAGTGTTCTTAATTACTTCATAACGATCTTTTTCACTCCATACTCCTCCTTGATGAATTCTATAAGCTGACATTATTTCATTAATATAACCAATTTCTCCATATTGAGCATTGAAAATATGTAATGGCCAATCTCCTAGCTTGAGTAAACAATACCAGTTAGGCAATTCATTAAATAGCCGATTCCGATACATCACAGAGCACGTACTTATAAAGTTCCTTACAAGTAAATCTTCAATATTTGAGAATTTTTTATAATTTAATTCTGGGTGGAAATAAGAAGGTTTTGATTTATTTTCAAAAAAACACTCAGTCGTATGAAAGCAAATTGAACAATTGTCGAATTTCTCTAAAAAGTCTACCTGTCTTTGAATTTTATGTTTTGATGTCCAGTAATCATCTCCTTCAAGTAGTGCTACAAATTTACCTTGGCATAGATTAAGAACATTATAGAGATTAAAGAGTAATCCTTGGTTTTTATTATATTTAATTAACTTGATCTTTTCAGGATATCTCTTGCAATAATCTTCTACAATTGAGAGCGTTTTATCAGTCGAGTAATCCTCTCCAATAACTAGCTCAAAGTCAAAATCCGTCTCTTGCATTAATACACTTTCAATTGCTTGAGCAATATAACGTTCTTGATTATAAGTAATCATTGCCACACTGACTTTAATGTTAGAAGTGGCCGGAAGAGGGGAGAGTAAATAATTGGTTCCCCGCTTGCTTGAGTCATGAGCTGGCAAGTTTGACATAGCTAAAGTTAGTGTTTTGTAGCGTTAGCCGTAAAGGAAATCTTATTAAGCTCTAGTTGGGTTGAAATTTCAGAACTATGCTTAAGGCTTAAATGAATAATTTGACAAATTTTATGGATATCATCACTATTAACTGATGTACCTGTTGGTAAAACAAGAACTCGTTGTGCAAGCTGTTCCGTTTCAGGCAGTAATAAACCTGAATGAGGAAAATAAGAGCGGTAAGGCTCCATCCGATGGCAGCCAGGATAAAAATATCGCCTTGCTCGGACATTCTCTGCCCACAAAATATCCATTAGAGTATCTCTGCTAATACCTGTGATACTCTCATCTATCTCTAAAATAATATATTGATAGTTACATTTCTCCAATTCGTTATATGTCAAAAATCGCAGTCCAGGGATATTAGAAAGCTCATTTTTATATTGACAATAGTTCTGGTAGTTAACCTTAATAAACTCATCTAGACTTTCTAAACCTGTCAGTCCCATTGCAGCAGAAATCTCAGGCATCTTGCCGTTGGTTCCAATATAAATAACATCGTCATAGCCTGCAAAACCAAAATTTTTCATTAGTCGAATTTTACGTGCTAACTCATCATCATTAGTAACAATAGCTCCACCTTCAAAGCTATTGAGAAACTTGGTAGCATGAAAACTGAAAATTTCTGCCTGCCCAAAATTACCAATCATGCGTCCGTTAGATGAGCAACCAAAAGCATGAGAGGCATCAAATAGTAACTTTAAATTGTGTTGAATGGCTATTTCAGTAAGAACGTCAACGTTACAAGGTTGCCCCCACAAATGAACTCCAACAATCCCACTAGTTCGAGGTGTAATCATTCTTTTGAGTTGCCAGGGATCTAAGCAATGTGTTTGTGGGTCAATATCACAAAAGACCGGAGTAACCTCTTGCCACTGAAGTGCATGGGCAGTTGCAATAAAAGTAAAAGAAGGAATAATCACTTCGCCAGTAAGGTCTAATGCCCGAATTGCAATTTCTAGAGCAACTGTACCGTTACATATTGCAATGCAGTGCTTTACACCCAGTTTATCGCTTACACATTTCTCAAATTCTTGTATAAGAGGACCATTATTAGACAGCCAATTTCTATCTAACATGTCATTAATACGAGAAATTAGACGTTCACGATTCCCTATATTAGGTCGGCCAACATGAAGTGGGTGAGAAAATTCGACTTTACCACCAAATATTGCTAAATCTTTAGATGTTGACTTAGACATTTTACGATACAAAGATTACTATTTTCAAAAGCTTTTCCGACTTAAAAGTAAAAAACACCTTAGAGATTTCTTAAATTTAAAGTGAAATTATTTAAATCCTCTAAATTTGTCATCCATAGATATCTGAATTCATTTAATTACTTAAAAATTTTTGCTCAAGCTCAATAATTTTTTGTTTTCTATTTTTAATTTTTCTCGCAGGCACACCAAAATATATTGACCAGGGCGCACAATTTTTATTCACAAGTGAATGTGCACCAATTGCCGCCCCTTCTTCTAAAATTAATCCTGGAAGTATTGTTGAGTTTACCCCTACAATTACATGTTTTTTCAAAGTAACTTTACCCTTACTAAACCTGACTTTATACTCATCTGGGATTAAAGGGTTAGTCATAGAAAAACCGGAAAAATCATCTGATTCAGAGTAGATAGTAACTCTGGCCGATAGTCCCGAAAAGTCTTCGAGAAGAATTCCTGATCCTCCATATAAAGCTGAGTAAGCTCCTAAATGAATAAAGTTTCCAATCTCAATACTTGTACCACCGCTCAAAATACAAAAGTCATCAATTCTAATATTGCTCCCCAAAGAAATAGATTCAGGCTTGTAAATACTAGCTTTCCGACTAATATAGACTTTATTACCTAATTTCCTAAACCCTATTTCTTGTAGTTCTTTATCTGTGTAAAAGGAGGTTTCCATTTTTCACCGTAACTTTAATTCGAAAAATTAAATTAGCTTTTTAGCTTCAACAATCAGGAATGAATCTTTTCGAGTTTCAAGATTTTGCAATTCTTGAATATTGCTAGAATTTATATTCATATCTTGGATAAAATTGAACCCAGACTCTTGGAGACGACGATGTAGTTCTTCTTTATCATATAACCACTTATGCCCCCACCATCGGAATGAAATATTTATCATTTCTGCCCGAGTTTGTATAAATTCATGTCCTTTCCATGAAAGCCAATCCTGATTCTTCCAATCTTCTGATTGATATTTATCAACTACATATTCAAGAGAAGGCATTGCTATACGAATAACACCGTTCTTTGTTAAAATTCTATAGCATTCAGTCAAAAATATTTTTGCCTCTTCAATTGTCAAATGCTCCAAAAAATGTTCGCTATAGATTAGGGAACAGCTTTGGCTTTCAATAAAATCAAAGCCCTTGGCAGCATTCCAGATAATATCTGTCTTTCCATAGTTATTTTCAATATCAATATTAATCCAATCATCAAACTTTACAGCTCCACACCCAATATGTAGCTTATACGGTTCTTTAAATTTTTTTAGTTGTCTTGCTGCTATATTTTTTCTAAAAAAATTAAGACTTTTTTTATATCTATAATATATTGCGTTATATATTTTTCTAGTTATCATAACTTGCTAGATCTATGCCTTAAGTAAGTTTGTCAGCTTCATTTTTTGCATCAATAAATTCAGTTTTCCACTTTAGGCGTGGACGTACTGCACCAATCCATTTACCGTACCACTTACCTTTTCGCGTTATATCATGGACTTCAAAAGCAGCAATGTCTTGCTGATCAATTAGAGGAATAGATGAATCTTTAACAATTAAAAGTCTTATACGATAAATGTCATTATTTAATAGATTTCCAGGTATGTAGCAAGTTCCTCTTAATAAGCCTCCTGCACATACTTCTGGCTCAGAGAAAGAATTAAATATACAAATATCTTCTTTGTTATATAAAACTAGACTAAAGTTCAAATATACATTTGGCAAAAAGTTCCAGTATTCAATTTCAATTTTAATAGGAGTTAAAACTGAAATATTCTCAAAATCAACTTCCTGTTCTGGCAGTATGCATATTCTGCGAAGTCGACCATAATCATTGCCTGGGGCATCTTGAGTGTCTTCCCATAGTTTTTCCTGACTACAAATTGAGTTCGTTTTTAGATAGCAAGTGACAACATCGTTAGATGGACCTTCTTTAACTATACTTCCCCTTTCTAAGAGAATCGCACGTTTACATAAGCTCTGAAGAGCAGTCATATTATGACTTACAAATAAAACTGTTCTCCCTTCCTTAGTCGCGACATTCTCCATTCTGCCTAAGCATTTCTTCTGAAAAGCGGCATCTCCAACTGCTAAAACTTCATCAACTAGTAAAATTTCTGGTTCTAAGTGAGCTGCGACTGCAAATGCTAGCCTTACATACATCCCTGATGAATAGCGTTTTACCGGTGTATCTAAAAAGCTTTCAATTTCTGCAAAATCAACGATTTCATCAAACTTTTTGAGAATCTCAGTCCGTTTCATGCCTAAAATGGCACCACTCATAAAAATGTTTTCTCGGCCTGTTAGTTCTGGGTGAAATCCTGTTCCAACTTCTAGAAGTGACGCAACTCGTCCATTCAGTACAGCTTCTCCAGTTGTCGGTCGAATAACTCTTGATAAAATCTTAAGGAGAGTACTTTTTCCCGCTCCATTACAACCAACAATACCTACCACTTCTCCTGGATAGATATCGAAGTTAATATCTTTAAGTGCCCAAAATTCTTCACTATTGTTTTGTACCCATTTTCCTTGTAGCAAATTCTTTCCTAAATCTGCTAAATCATCGCGAAGCGTGCGGTAAGGCTTGCGCTCACTTGAGCGAATCCGATAAGACTTTCCTAGCCTGCGGACTGAAATGATTGGTTCCATCTCTCTAGATAAAGTCCGCAAAACTACGTTCTACCCAACGGAAAACCGTCGAGCCAAGTGCAAACAATGCGATCGCCGCTCCTGCCGAGATTCCTAATCCATGAAAATCAACCGTACCCACCCCAGTCACCGCATACCGCGATAACTCAATTAATCCCACCATTGGGTTTAGGTAATAAAGCGATCGCCAATGCTCTGGCACAATTTGCGACGAGTATACAACCGGAGATGCATACAACCATACTTGTAGAACAAAGGGAATCGTGTACTGAAAATCGCGATAGCGGACATTCAGCGCAGCCAACATCATTCCAACCCCAGCCGCCAATACCATCGTGAATACCATCGCAACTGGCAACAGCAACAAACTGAGCCCAGGCCGTAGACCGTACCAAAACGTCAGCGGTAATAGAACAAACAAAGACACGGCAAAATCAATCCAAGCTGAACCTACAGCAGACAAAGGAATAATGAGACGCGGAAAGTAGACCTTCGTAATCAGCTTTTCATCGGCAATGAGACTCGTTCCCGCCCTCGATAGGCCCTCCGAGAATAAATTCCACATCACCAATGCCGAATAGGCAAACACAGGGTAAGGCAATCCATTGGTAGATAGCTTGGCAAAGTAACCAAAAATCACTGTAAAAATCGCCATCGCCACCAACGGCTGCAACAGCACCCAAGCCACCCCAATCACGGTTTGCTTATAGCGCACACTAACTTGGCGCACCGTCAATAACCAGAGCAAATCCCGGTATTCCCAGAGTTCTTGTATCGACTCTTGCAGGCGTTGGCGTTGCGGTCGAATGATAATCGCCTTATGACCCAAGTTAGCAACACCTCCCTACTGTTCATACACATCCTTTCAAAGGATACCCGTCTAGGAGTTGCCTGCGATCGCCCTCAGTCACCCCTTTACAAAACACCTGCCTTTGTCCCTTTCTTCTTCAGAGGTCGAGCTTTCATATTCTCGTAATAATAAGTATTAAGTCCATTTGCACCGAACCTGTCGCATCCAAGCGGTTAGCACCAAAAACCGCATCAACCACCCCTGAAATCCGTCTCATTGCAGCGATAGGTTATGACTCAAAGTACCGAAACAGCAGATATTGTAGTGATTGGCAGTGGCATCGGCGGATTAAGTTGCGCCGCAATGCTCGCCCATTATGGATTCGACGTCATCGTTTGCGAAAGCCACTCTATTGCTGGTGGTGCAGCCCATGCCTTCGAGCGCAACGGATTCATCTTCGATTCAGGCCCATCGCTGTACTCAGGCATTTCTTCCAGTCCATCCACCAATCCATTGCGGCATGTCCTCGATGCCATTGGCGAACCCCTCCCCTGCGTGAACTATGACGCGTGGGGCTGTCGTTTACCAGAAGGCAATTTTTCAGCAAAGGTTGGCGCTGAGCCGTTTTACGACATTCTGAAAACCTTGCGAGGCACCCAAGCTGTTGCAGAGTGGAAACATCTCCAGGCGGTGATGGAACCGTTGGGCAAAGCAGCGATCGCCCTTCCTGCCGCCGCGCTGCGCCCCGACCTGAGCAGCATCTTCACAACAGCACCCTTTGCCTCGGCATTCTTGCAACATGCCACTCGTCTGCCACAACTGACCAAACCCTTCAGCCAAGTTATGGATCGTACGGTTCGCGATCCCTTTATTCGCAACTGGCTCGATTTGCTGTGCTTCATGCTCTCAGGATTGCCTGCCCGTGGCACCCTCACCGCAGAAATTGCCTTTATGTTTGCTGACTGGTATCGCCCTGGTGTGGTTCTGGACTACCCCATCGGCGGCAGCGGAGCCTTAGTCCAAGCCTTGGTCAGAGGTTTGCAGCGTCACGGTGGGCAGCTCAAGCTGAATGCCCATGTTGAGCAGATTTTAGTAGAGGGTGATCGCGCAGTAGG
>DATNQK010000673.1:0-13084 GCA_036704065.1 Stenomitos sp. | reverse complement strand
CGCAGGTTTTGGTGTTGGATGAACCCTTCGGGGCCTTGGATGCGATTACCAAGGAAGAATTGCAAGAAGAATTGCTGAAAATTTGGCAAGACCATCGGGTAACAGTGTTGATGATTACGCACGACATTGATGAGGCGCTATTTTTGGCCGACCGAATTGTGATGATGACCAATGGTCCCTCTGCCAAAATTGGCGATGAAATTCAAATTCCCTTCCCTCGGCCCCGTAATCGCGCCAAGCTACTGGAAGATCCCGAATACTACAACTTGCGAAACTACGCCCTCGATTACCTCTACAATCGATATGCGCATGACGAGGATGAAGAAAATGTCTGAGTTAACACAAACGCTACTCCTCGCCAAAAAGAAGCAAGGGTTAACCTTTGCGGCCCTGGGTGAAAAGTTGGGTCGCGATCCGGTATGGGTTGCTGCACTCTTTCACCGCCAAGCCACTGCTTCGCCAGAAGAAGCACAGACCTTGGTTATGGCTTTAGGGCTAGACATGACCGTTGCTGATCAATTAACTGAGTATCCGGTTAAAGGATCACTGGACCCAGTAATCCCCACCGATCCACTCATCTATCGCTTCTACGAAATTATGCAGGTCTATGGGATGCCCCTTAAGGACATCATCCAAGAGGAATTTGGCGACGGCATTATGAGCGCGATTGATTTTGATATGACCGTAGATCGGGTGAGCGATCCGAAAGGCGATCGCGTCAAGATTACGATGACTGGTAAGTTTTTACCCTATAAGAAGTGGTAGATGGTGGCTGATTCTGTACGAACGCTCTGCCCCTACTGTGGGGTAGGGTGCGGCTTAGAAGCGGTGCCATCGCCAGTCTCTGGGGATGGGAGCACCCCCAACTGGAAGATTCGTGGCGATCGCCAGCATCCTTCCAGTCAAGGCATGGTGTGTGTCAAAGGTGCAACGGTTCTTGAATCCATCGGCAAGGATCGTCTGCTGCATCCCATGTTTCGTGAGTCGTTGGATGCACCCTTTCAGCGGATTAGCTGGGAAGATGCATTGGAGAAAATTTGCGATCGCATCCGCTACATCCTGGCCACCAGTGGCCCCGATGCCCTGTGTATGTATGGGTCGGGTCAGTTTCTGACAGAAGATTACTACACTGCCCAAAAACTGTGGAAAGGCTGTCTGGGCAGCAACCACTTTGACGCCAACTCTCGGCTGTGCATGTCATCGGCTGTTTCCGGGTATATCCAAAGCTTAGGCAGCGACGGCCCCCCCTGCTGTTACGAAGATTTAGATGTTACCGACTGTGCATTTCTAATTGGCACCAACACTGCCGAATGTCATCCAATTGTTTTCAATCGCCTGCGCAAGCGACACAAGCAAGATCCCAATCTCAAGCTCATCGTGGTCGATCCACGCTGTACTCCAACCGCAGAAGTGGCCGATCTGCACCTGTCCATTCGCCCTGGCACGGACATCGATCTACTCAATAGCATTGCCCATCTCTTGGAGAAATGGGGTTGCATTGATACGGCCTTTATTGATAGCCATACAGATGGATTTGAGGACTTTCAGCGCACCCTGCGGCATTACTCCCCCGAAATCGTGGCTCAACGCTGCGGGATTAGCCGCGCCGATTTAGAGCAAGCTGCCCAATACTGGGCCAAATCCAACCGTGTGTTATCGATGTGGTCGATGGGGGTGAATCAGTCCTCGGAAGGCACGGCTAAAGTAAGCAGTATTATCAATCTGCATCTATTAACAGGACAGATTGGCAAACCGGGGGCTGGCCCCTTCTCCCTCACCGGACAGCCCAATGCAATGGGCGGACGCGAAGCAGGGGGCTTATCTCACTTATTGCCGGGGTATCGTCTGATTCGCAACCCGACCCACCGTGCTGAAGTAGAGGCACTGTGGGGGGTTCCGTCCGGCAGTATTGCTCCCCAACCTGGACGCACTGTATGGGATATGGTGCTGGGGTTAGAACAGCAAACGGTGCAATTATTTTGGATTGCGGCTACCAATCCCCTGGTGAGCCTGCCAGACTTAGAGCGAGTGAAGGCCGCTCTGAAAACCTCCCCATTTACCATTTACCAAGACGCTTACTACCCCACTGAAACTTCCGCCTACGCTCATTTACTGTTGCCTGCTGGCCAGTGGAGCGAAAAAACAGGCACGATGACCAATTCCGAACGCCGTGTCACCTTGTGCCAATCCTTTCAAGCCTTGCCAGGTGAAGCCCGCGAAGATTGGGCAATTTTTGCTGAGGTGGGACGTCGTTTGGGATTTACAGCCCAGTTTCCCTTCCAATCGGCAGCAGAGGTTCATGCTGAGTTTGTCACGTTCACGCACCAGCGCCCCTGCGATATGACGGGCATCAGCCATGAACGGTTGATGCAAGATGGCCCCTTGCAATGGCCTTGTCCGCGAGATGCAGGTTCTGAACTGCCGAGTCGCACGGACAGCACAAGACTCTATACCCAACTCCAGTTCCATCGAGCAAACGGTCGAGCGCAGTTTGTGGCCTGCCATTCGCGAGGTTTAGCAGAACCACCGGATGCCCACTATCCCTACGTCCTAACCACTGGTCGTCTGTATGGACACTGGCATACCCAAACACGGACGGGCCGCATTCCTAAAATTCAGCAAATGCATCCGCATCCGTTTTTAGAGATTCACCCTCGGGATGCCAAGATGCTAGGCATTGAAGAGGGACAACAGGTTGAAGTGCGATCGCGACGAGGAATGGCTCGTTTTCCTGCAACTGTCACAGATCGGATTGCTCCGGGTACTGTGTTTGTGCCGATGCATTGGGGCTCACTGTGGGCTGATGAGGCTGAAGCAAATGCCCTTATGCATCCTCAATCTTGCCCAGACTCTAAACAGCCAGAATTGAAAGCCTGCGCGGTACAATTGCTGCCTATCCCCCACGAGATGGTGGGTACAACCGCACAGTTGTCAGCTGCTGCGCTACCCGGTTGAGGCGTTGGCAAACGCTGACAAAACGGCATTGGTTCAGGCATGGTTTGGTGCCTAACTTGGGCATCCTGACTCTACAACCGTGCTTGTCTTGCCCGAAGTGGAGCAGTTCCATTTCTAACCGCGATGAACCTGAAAAAACTCACACTGCCTGTCTTCTTTGTGATGATCGTGTTTATTGGCTTTGGCGATCGCTTTTTGCCAAGCCCTCTTAATCAGATGAGCTACAGTGCCCGCACCTCTGTAAACCGATTTTTGATGGGTTTAGCACCCAGCTTTCGTGCTGAGCGGCCCGATGGCAACACGGAAAAAGCCGTTAATAGCCTTAATCCTTAAATCTCATCAGGTGAAGACAGCCCGACGGCAATGCAGAAAAAGCCGTCAATCGTTTTAACCCTTAAATTCAGGTGGAGCAGACCCACTCAGCTTGCTTGTGCTGCCCTATTGGCCTGCAATCCTATCCTTTGGGGGTGGCAGAGTGCTCAGCATGCCTCATGACTCCATACATAATGCCCAAACCCCCCTTCCTTTGGAGAAGAGGGGCTTGGGAGAGGCCTATGGCAGAAGGCTGTAAAACTTAATTTCTACACTAATCAGACTGCTCTCATTTAGCTTAGATGACCGTTCCGTCAGGAATGACTGCACCCTTCAAGACCACGACAATACCACTACGGATATAGAACCCTTGGTCTTCGCAGTTGGCTTCTTCTACGCGATCTTTGTTGATGATTTGCACATTCCGCCCAATGCAGGCGTTCTTGTCGATAATGGCGCGACTAATGCGCGAATCTCGTCCGATTCCTATGGGCACATTATTGCCAGATAGGGCCGAGTCTCGCTCCGCAAGCGGTTGATAATAGTCGTTGCCCATCAATAAGGACTGATCGATAACGGCACCGGACTCAATCCGCGATCGCACACCCACAACAGATTTGTGAACCTGGCAGTTCTTGAGAATGCATCCTTCGCCAATAATCGACTCTGTCACCTGACAATCCAACATCTTTGTCGGAGGCAAATACCGAGAGCGAGTATAGATAGGGGCTTCTTCGTCGTAAAAACTAAAGGGCGGTTGAGGCTGCTTCGTTAGTGCCAAATTTGCTTCGTAGAACGATTCGATAGTCCCAATGTCTTCCCAATACCCATTAAATAAAAAGGCTTGAACATTGTGATTATTTTGAGCCGCCGCAGGGATAATTTCCTTACCAAAGTCTGTTGAATCAGGCATGCTGTTCAATAAATCGAACAACACCTGCTTTTTGAAGACATAAATGCCCATCGATGCAATATAAGGCTTTTGCTGCGCTTCTTCGCTGGATAAGCCCAACACAGTCGTGTCTACTTGCATCTGCCGCAGGGCTTCCCCTTCTGGCTTTTCGCTGAAGTCAATCACTCGGCCCTGGGCATCAATTTTCATCAGCCCAAAACTAGACGCACGGCGCTCGTCGATGGGAATGACAGACAACGTAATATCAGCATTCGTTTGGCGGTGACGGTTGACAAACTCCCGGTAGTCCATCCGATAGAGGTGGTCGCCGGACAAAATCAAGAACTCGTCGATTTCTTCCCAGGCAGAGAGCATCCAGAGGTATTGGCGCACAGCATCGGCTGTTCCTTGAAACCAGTTTGGGTTCTCAGGGGTTTGTTGGGCAGCTAAAACCTCCACGAATCCATCTGAAAACCCCGAAAACGCATAGGTTCGTGAAAGGTGTCGATTGAGCGAAGCAGAGTTGAACTGCGTAAGTACATAAATTTTATTAATTTCCGAATTGATGCAGTTGCTTACCGGAATATCAATCAACCGATACTTTCCAGCAAGGGGCACTGCCGGTTTGGCCCGCTGCTTCGTGAGCGGATAGAGCCGAGAGCCAGCTCCGCCACCCAAAATGATCGTCATCACTTTCTTCATAGAGAATCCTCGTAAGCTGCCAATCTCCTCTACAGTCCAGTGTCTGCCTGAGAGTCACCCTTGACAAGGGGGGAGTCGTTAAGAGATGTCCAAAGGTGTACATCCACCGCTGAAATGCACAAGATTGTATGACCTTGCCTTGACATGAAAGAGGGGATGCAAGACTGGCTTACATCCCCTTCATTGCAAAGCAAAATGATGCTTTTGCGGTGTACCGGCAAACGAAAATATTGCAGGTTACTTAATCGAAACTTTACCGCCTGCTTCTTCGAGTTCCTTCTTGGCAGCTTCAGCATCAGCCTTAGCAATGCCTTCTTTAACTGGCTTGGGGGTTGCCTCAACCAAGTCTTTAGCTTCTTTTAAGCCTAAACCAGTTAAGCTACGGACAACCTTCAGAACTGCAATTTTCTTGTCGGCAGGAACGTCTTCGAGCACAACATCAAATTCAGTCTTTTCTTCTTCAGGCTCAGCAGCAGCAGCAGCAGGAGCAGCCATCATCATGCCGCCTACGGGTGCAGCAGCGCTGACGCCAAAGGCTTCCTCGATTTGCTTAACCAACTCAGCTGCTTCGAGTAGGGACAAGCTTTTTAATTGTTCTAAGATTTGATCGGTTGCAGCAGACATAGATTCCTCTCTTGAGTGTAAAAGCAATAAAGATTAGCAAACAGAAGGCATAACGGTGCAAAAGGCGATTGCCTTACTAAGCCTGTTATGCGTTGGCCTAAGCCGCATCCTTTTCGGAGTACGCTTTGATCCCACGTCCAATAGAAGTAGGAACCTCTTTGATTCCAACTGCAATCTTGGTCGAGAGTGCATTGAGTGCACCAGCCACTTGAGCCATGAGTACTTCCTTAGGCGGCAGGTCTCCTAGAGCCTTAACATCGGCTTGAGAGAGGGTGCGACCTTCAAGGACGCCTCCGCGCAATTCGGTCTTTTTAGTGGCTTTTTGGAAATCGTAGTAAGCCTTGATGGCAGCGCTCATATCGTCTTTGACGAATACAAAAGCTGACGCACCAGATGCATACTCAGTCAATGGTTGCCACGCTTCATTGCCTTCAATGGCAATCCGCAACAAGGTATTTTTTGTTACCTTGCAAACTGCACCTGCGGGTCGCAGGCGATTGCGCAAATCGGTAATCTCAGCAACAGATAACCCTTGATAATCAATCACAAATGTCATCTGTGTTTCATCAAGAGATGCCTTGAGATCGGCAACAATCTGTTTCTTGTCTTCAGGCGATCTACCCATTGGTTTCACCTCCTTACTTGGGTGTAGACGACGCTCGTTTTTCTTTTCGCATCAACACCAAAAAAGCCTTGGCACCCTTGCCAAGGCTTTGAAACCAGATCGCTCTCAAACCATGGGTTAAAACTGCTGTACAGTACCCTGGAGAATGCAACACCGGAACCTCGGCAGGAAATTAAGCGTAATGCACCTGCTGTCTTTGGTGGGGGGGTCGAACTTATTTAGACAATGAATCCAACTGAATCCAACACGGCGATAAGAAACTGGGTTAGCGATCTAACCTAGATGACCTAAAGGGCATCAGATTTTAAATCGCGAAGGCTGTTGATCTCAACTTCAATCGAAGGCCCCATCGTTGCAGAAACGTACAGGCTGCGCCAGTAGCGTCCTTTTGCTCCCGAAGGTCGGTTGCGGTCGATGGTCTCTTGCAATGCCTTGAGGTTGACGAGTAAATCTGCAGCAGAGAACGACGCCTTTCCAAACATAACATGGACAATCCCTGTTCGGTCAGCTCGGAATTCTAATTTCCCTGCCTTAAATTCGGCGATCGCCTGAGCTAAGTCGAAGGTAACAGTCCCTGCTTTGGGAGACGGCATCAAACCGCGAGGACCCAAAATACGACCAACCTTTGCAACTTGAGGCATCATGTCGGGTGTGGCAATCAGCAAATCGAAATCCATATTGCCCTTTTGGATGTCGTCGATCAGCTCTTCAGAGCCGACAAGGTCAGCCCCAGCATTGTTGGCCTCTGCGACCTTTTCACCCCGTGCAATAACCGCAACACGTACTTCAGTCCCAGTTCCTTTGGGAAGTGCCACGGTGGTACGCAACTGCTGGTCGGTATATTTAGGGTCAATGCCTAACCGAATGTGAGCTTCAGCAGACTCGGGAAACTTGGCAGTTGCAGTTTGCTTGAGCAACTCTAGCGCTTCTAGAGGCGAGTAGGGGCGTTCCTCTACTAGCTTGTGCAGCTCGCTTAAACGACGAGAAATTTTTTTCACTGTATTAACCTCTTGGGGTCATGGCGAAGCGTCTCGCTTCTCCCCCGATAAATGAATAAAATCAATCTAAACCTGAAGTGCTAGGAGCACTATTCGGCAATGGTTACGCCCATGTTGCGTGCAGTACCAGCGACAATCCGCATTGCAGCATCAATATCGTTGGCATTGAGGTCAGGGAGTTTAGTTTGAGCAATTTCCCGCAGTTGTGCGGTGGTAATACTGCCCACTTTTTTCTTGTTGGGCTCACTAGAGCCGCGTTCAATGCCTGCTGCTTTCTGAATTAATACAGAAGCAGGGGGAGTTTTAAGGATAAAGGTAAAGCTACGATCTTCAAAGACCGAAATTTCTACCGGAATAACCAGTCCTGCTTGGTCAGCAGTACGGGCGTTGTACTCCTTACAGAACATCATGATATTCACCCCATGCTGACCCAAGGCTGGGCCGATGGGAGGCGCAGGATTAGCCTTGCCCGCTGTAATCGCGAGCTTGATCACTGCAACAACCTTTTTTGCCATTGCTTAATTCTCTTTACGAACCTGGTTGAACTCTAACTCGACCGGGGTATCCCGACCGAAGATGGACAGTAAGGCCTTGAGCTTACTGCGCTCTGGACTTACCTCAATCACTTCCCCATCAAAATCTTTGAAGGGGCCATTGAGGACTTTAATTTTGTCCCCTGTTGCCATATCAATTTTGACCACAGGCTCTTGCTCTTGAGCAGCCCGGAAAATCCGGTCTACTTCCGAGGGACTCAGAGGCATCGGTTTAACGTGGCCCCTACCCCGGCCATACCGTCGCTTTTGTTCGGCTCCGACAAAGTTAATGACGTTGGGTGTATTTTTGACAACCTGCCAAGTTTCCTCATCTAGGATCATCCGAACTAGGACATAGCCAGGGAAAACTTTTTCTTCACTAGTTGCCCGAGAACCGTCTTTTCGTAGCTTAACAGTCGGTGTCTGCGGGATTTCAATTTGAAGAATGCGATCTGCAACATCCAAAGTCTGCAAGCGCTGCTCTAAGTTCTGTTTAACTTTTTTTTCGCAGCCTGATGCAACTTGCACGGTATACCAGTGCTTAGCCTCACGTTGAACTTCGCCTGAATCGGATCCAGGGGAGGGAATGTCGGGATGCTCGTCTGACATAAACATAGACTACTGAAAAACTTGCTGAGACAGCCAGTGGAATAAATTGTCTACCAAAGAGATAGATAAGGCAGAAAGCGCCACCATGAGAACAACTGCAGCAGATTCACTAATGAGCTGTTGCCGATCAGGCCAAACTACCTTCGCCAATTCTTCTTTTGTTTCTTTGACAAAGGCGGAAGGGTTAAATCCTCCCGTACTTTGCCGTTCTTCAATGTCTTTTTTTGTCACCGTTTTTAATACCCCATTACCGAAGCCTTAGCGGATCTGCGGTTGCTATAGATGGGAACATGGGCTTGCCTCAATGATTGGAGGGTTCAAACCTGCTCCCAAAAAAAACTGCCTAAACACAGACAATATTGCAGGATTGTTAAGAATGAAGAGCGCGCCCTGGAGGACTTGAACCCCCGACATCAGGTTTTGGAGACCTGCGTTCTACCAACTGAACTAAGAGCGCATATACTTCAATCTCAACAAAGCGCTTTAACACTATGTTAAGGCAGGCAAGAACCTCTACGCTATTGTATCGCTTAAGGCGAGTTCCCCAACACTGCATTAGTATCTGGGCTTAATTGCTTGAAGCTAATGCAGTTCGGCGATAGAGTTTGTTAAAGGCTACGATCAAAGCGTTGCTTGACGCGAGTTGCCTTACCAACGCGATCGCGGAGGTAATAAAGCTTCGCACGTCGAACTTTACCGCGACGAATAATTTTAATGCTTTCAACCTTGGGGGAATGAAGCAAAAAGACGCGCTCGACACCAACACCTTGAAATACTCGGCGCACTGTTATGGTTTCGCTAATGCCGCCATTGCGTTTAGCGATAACAGTACCTTCGTAAGGCTGTGTTCTTTCTTTGTTGCCTTCTTGGATGAGGACGCCCACACGAACGGTGTCTCCTACATGGATTTCGGGCAAATCTTTCTTTTGATACTCCGCTTCAATAGAGCGGATAATCTCCTGGGCGTGCATAGGTTCTCTTAAAAGCCGCAAGATCTGATTCTAAAGTAATCTAGAGTAAATTGTCCAGTGCTTTGATGAAAGGTGATCCAGAAATCTAAGCGTTTAAGCCACAAGCCTCTATCTTTTCTCTGGATCTTGAGCATACTTTTTAGTCGATGCAAGCACTGAGACCTTTAATTCGGAGGCATGTTTGCCGTTTGACGTATGGCCTCAATTGCTCGACGACGCACTTCTAAAATTTGTCCCATTTCGCGGGCAAAGCTGGGCTGCCGTGCAATCATGCGACTGACTTCATCGGCCACAATCATCATCACTTCTAGGTCGTTGACGGCTGTAATAGAGACTGGGCTTGCTTCCCCAGAAAACAAGGCCATTTCACCAAAAAATTCTCCTGGCCCTAGGGTGAGTACGCTTTGATCGCGGCCCCCTTCGTCGGCAACGGATAAGGCGGCTTGCCCTGACACAATGATGTAAAGGGCATTGTTGGCATAGCCTTGGCGAATGGCTTTTTCTCCAATGCCAAAGTGTTGCAGGGTTACATCTTGAGATTCGCTTTGGATGCGATCGCCTGGTTCCCGCCCAATCGGCACAAAGGCTGGTAAGGACTGTAAGCTTTCTGCGAACTTTTTGTTTGCACTGCTTTCTTGCGCGGTAGGTCCATGAAAGTGATAGAGCGTACGAATGGGAAAGGGGATTGAAAGGTGGTTGCGCTGAGCGGCGTACCAGATGCGGCTCATAAAGCGGCTGCGAATGGTTTCAATATCTGCGTAGGTTTCAATAAAAAACTTGATTTCATACAAGATAGAGGAGTCGTCATAGGCAAGGGTGAAAATTTCTGGCTCAGGATTGACCAAAATGCCTGGGGTGGCAAGGGCCGTACTTTTAAGCACATGGCGGGCGAGGTTGGGCGGATCGTTATAGGAAAAGCCTACCCTCAAGCGTTCGGCATGGAGTGGCTGAGGACGGCTTAAATTGCGCAAAATTTCGCCGCTAATCACCTTATGGGGAATGACCACCATTTCAAGGTCAAAGGTTTGGAGGCGGACTGAGCGCCAATTGATATCAATGACTTTACCCGTTATCTCTCCGACCCGAATCCAGTCCCCCACGTTGAAGGGACGTTCAAACAATAGGGCAATCCCAGAAGTGACGCTGCCCAAGGTATCCTGCAAGGCAAGACCCAGCACAATGGACGTAACACCTAGGGCCGTGAATAACCCTGCTAAATCGGCGTGCCAAACCGTTGCTAGGACAATCGCAGAGCCAATTAAGATTAAAAAAAGCCGCGATAGATCAATGAGGAGCTTCGGCATTTTGGCCCGCCAGGTATGGGCCTCTGCTTGGGCAAACAGAAGGGCATTGAATAGCGAAAGGGCTGCATGGATGACAACCACCCACATGAGGGTTTGCACCACTCGAACGACGGTATGCTCTGGTGGCAGCTTGATCACATAGAGCAGGAACAGCTCAAAGGCAAGGATGGGGAGCAGCAGATTGCGGACAACCTGTAATGGCAGGGCTAGGGGCTGACCCTTTTGCTTTTGCCAATGGATGGCTTCCCCAAGCAAGATAACCATCAAGGGGAAGCCTAAGATTAAAGCAATGGACCATATCAGCAGGTTTTGCAGTGTTGAAGCATCCATGCAAGCTTACCTTTGCTGTCGTGATGCAGACGGAATGGTTTTGATGCGCCAAGCTTTGAGGGTGGGGTGGGGGACTTCTTCGCTATCGAGCCATACTTCAAAGTCGTACAGATCTTGCAATCGGCTATAGACAGATTCAGAGACTAATATTTCCCCTGGCGGACAATGGTCTTTGAGTTGGCCTGCTAGGGCGACTGTATTGCCCCAAACATCGTACATGAGCCTGTTGCGACCGACGATGCCAGCAACGACATCGCCGGAGTTGATCCCAATTTGCAGGTTGAGTTGAAATCCGCGTTCGTGGTTAAAGCGGCGCATGGCGGACTGGAGTTCTAGCCCCAAGCTGATTGCACGTTTGTCGTGGTCGAGGTAGGGGATGGAGAGCCCACAAATGGCCATATAGCTATCGCCGACCGTTTTCAGTTTTTCCATGCCAAAGCGCTCGGCGGCTTCGTCGAAGAGGGTAAAGATCTCGTTTAACAGCTGGACAATTTCTGGTGCCTGGAGTGAAGCCGACAAGCTAGAAAAGCCTGCAACATCGGCAAATAAAATGGCAACGTTGGCAATATCTTCGGCAATGGCGGTTTCGCCTTGTTTGACCCGTTTGGCGATCGCCGCTGGGAAAATGCTGCGCAAGATCTGTTCGTGTTCGCGGTTTTTAACCGCTATGAGCTCTGCTTGCTGATGCAAACGCTCAATCAGGGTATTGAAGGACTGTACCAACTCGCCAAACTCATCGCCGGCATTGAGGGGCACAATCAGGTTTCGCTCGCCCGCTTTCACTGCACGGGCACTATCAATTAAGTGTTGGATGGGTTTGATAAACCAATATGCCAGTGCCATCGCCCCAAGCGTCAACAGCAACATGAGCAGTGTTGCGGAAATTAGCACCTGACGGGTGAAGGCATAAATGGGGGCATAGGCCTCTGATAAATCGATTTCTGACAAAATAACCCAGTCCATCCCTTCTAGTTGGAGGGGGGCGTATGAACTCAATACTGGGATGCCACGGTAGTCGTCTAGGATTTGTGTTCCTTGCTGTCCCCTTAACGCAGCCTCTGCCCCCTTGGTGCGAACACTTTGCTGGAGAATAGAGGTTTTATACTGCTGGATGCGCTTGACGGTTGTGTCGCTCGTGCCCACCTGATACAGCGCTTTAATATATCCTTCTGGATCTTGCTCTAAAAACCGCGAGACGGATCGCATCAAGTAATCGCGTCCGACCAGATAGGTTTCTCCAGATTGACCTAAGCCATCTCTTTCCCACTGGCGGTTGCCCGTCATCACATTGTTGATTTCATCGACGGGCAGTTGAAAGGCTAAAACGCCAATCAAGCGCGACTGATTGAAAATGGGCGCGGCAATAAAGGCAGCAGGTGCGCCATAGGAGGGGCCATAGCCTTCAAAGTCGATCAGCTGGGAGAAATCTTTGGCTTTGGCTTGTTGGACTTGTAGGGTGAGACGGGCCAAGTTGCTTGCTTTATAAGCTCCGGTGTTGAAGCTTGTTGTAAAGTCGGTTTCCTTAAAGACGGTATACACGACCGTTCCCTGCGGATCGATCAAGAACATGTCGTAGTAGCCAAATTTTTCAATCAGTCGGCGGAAGATGGGGTGGTACTGTGCGTGAAGCTGGCTATATCGACTCCCATCTTGAGCCTTGTTTAACAGATGCTTTTTACCCACGGGATTAGGGTTATGGGCAATGTACTGATACTGCAAGTAGCGAGAGGCGATCGCCTGCGGTAGGTATGATTCCAGCACAGGGGATTCCTGATTATCCTTGCCTAGTCGCGGTAGAAACTCCTGTTGATAATAGGTGCCCAGTTGGCGATCCAATTCAGGCGAGATCTTGACAGACTCTAGCTGGTGATAGGCTGCACTAAAGTCTTGCATGGCTGTAATCACGGCTGGATCTTCGCTAAGTGTCTCGGTATGGTTTCGAATGGTTTTAAAGTAAGACTTGATTTGGTAGGCTTTGGATGCTCTGACACTCGTGAGTTGGCTAAAGACACGATTGGTCAAATTGGCCTGACCGCTTTGAAATCCAAGGTAGGCCGTGACAAGGATAGAAAAGCTGCTCACCCCCAATAGCATTGCAATGAGCTGGGACTTGATGCTCAGGTGGTTGAGCGATCGCATGGCATTATCTTTAGCAACCTCAATATTGCGGCGAAATCCTCGCAAGCTAGCGTTGTGGTAACTTGCTCCATGCAGGCTACTAAACTGAAT
>DATNQK010000672.1:0-2631 GCA_036704065.1 Stenomitos sp. | reverse complement strand
AAGATCAAGAAGGTTGCACCATAGGGAATAAGCCCAGAACCATGCAGTGCGATTCCGTTGCAAATTGCGCCCATTGCATGTTCGCGTACGCCAAAATGCACGTTGCGATTTTGATACTGGCCTTTCTGGAAGTCACCCATGCCCTTGAGTTCTGTCAAGTTGGAGTGGGTTAAGTCGGCAGAACCGCCAATCAGACCCGTCACGACGGGGGCTAACTTGTTGAGGCAAATTTCGGAGTGTTTGCGAGTTGGCGCAGCCTTATCTTCTGCAGTATAGGTCGGCAGAGCACTAGCCCAATCGCTGGGCAATGTGCGATTGATGAGTGCTTCGAATTCAGCCGCCTCTTGGGGATACTTGGTTTTATATTGAGCGACCGTTGCTTCCCACTCAGCTTGGAAGCTAGCACCGCGCTCAATGGCCTTGCGCATGTGGTTCACTGCTTCGCTGGGCAACTCGAAGGGTTCGTGAGTCCAGCCCAGGTTTTCGCGGGTGAGTTTCACTTCGTCAGTACCCAAGGCTGCACCGTGAATACCAGCGGTATTGCACTTGTTGGGAGACCCATAACCAATGGTTGTGGTGACCTTAATCATGGTGGGCTTGTCAGTCACTGCCTTGGCTTCAGCAATAGCGGCTGCGATCGCATCCAGGTCGGTGTTGCCATCTTTCACATGCAGTACGTGCCAACCGTAAGATTCGAAACGCTTCGAAACATCTTCGGTAAAGGCAACATCCGTAGAGCCGTCGATGGAAATATGGTTGTCATCATAGAGGGCGATGAGCTTACCTAAGCCCCAGTGGCCTGCGATGGAAGCTGCTTCGCCAGAAATACCTTCCATGTTGCAGCCATCCCCAAGGATGACGTAGGTGTAGTGATCAACAATCGTGGCATCGGGTTTGTTAAACTTCGCTGCCAAATGAGCCTCTGCAAGGGCTAAACCCACTGCATTCGCAATCCCTTGACCCAAAGGTCCAGTTGTAACCTCAACCCCAGCCGTTTCAAAGTTTTCAGGGTGACCAGGGGTGCTGGAACCCCATTGGCGGAAGTTCTTAATATCTTCGATGCTGACGCTGTCGTAGCCAGTCAGGTGGAGCAGCGCATACTGAAGCATGGAACCGTGACCCGCAGATAACACAAAGCGATCACGGTTAAACCACTTCGGATTTTTGGGATTGAAGCGCATGAACTGATCCCATAGCACAAACGCCATGGGAGCTGCGCCCATCGGCAGACCAGGATGACCAGATTTTGCCTTTTCAATCGCATCGACCGCAAGGAAGCGAATGGAATTAATACAAAGCTCTTCGACGGACTGGGTTGCAACAACCATAGTGATTTAGTCTTCCTAGATTTCGACAGCAGTACAACAAAACAATGGGGTAACAGTTTTAGAACGGATGCATGGGTTTCCCTAGCGGTATCAGTTCAAGCTCAAGACTGGGGCAAACAATGGGCAACTACAAGCTGAAATCAGCCAACGTCTGAACGCACCACTATTAGCCACCGTACTTTTTAAAGGCTAAGGTCACGTTATGACCTCCAAATCCAAAGGAATTCGATAACGCAACATCAACCGCTAGGTCTCGACTATGGTGCGGCACATAATCAAGGTCGCACTCAGGATCTGGGTTGTCTAAGTTAATCGTGGGCGGGATTTTTGCAGTGGCGATCGCCTTAACCGTTGCAACAGCCTCAATACCACCAGAACCGCCCAGAAGATGCCCCGTCATCGATTTCGTAGAGCTAATGGCCAGTTGGTAAGCATTGTCCCCCAACGCATGCTTAATAGCAGACGTTTCCGTAGGGTCATTCGCACCAGTACTCGTGCCGTGAGCATTAATGTAAGTGACTTGAGCAGGGGTTAATCCTGCATCTTTAAGGCAGAGTTCGATTGCTCTCGCTGCTCCTTCGCCACCCGGAACTGGAGACGTCATGTGATAGGCATCGCAAGTCAACCCATACCCAACCATCTCGGCCAAAATATTGGCTCCGCGCTTGAGGGCAGACTCTAACTCTTCCAATACCAAAATGCCAACCCCTTCACCCAAAACAAACCCGTCGCGGTCCCGATCAAAGGGGCGGCTAGCATGGGTTGGGTCGTCATTGCGAGACATCGAAAGGGCTTTACACGCTGCAAAGCCAGCCACAGACAGGGGCGTAACCGCTGCTTCTGTACCGCCGCAAATCATCGCAGTCGCATAACCGCGCTGCACCAATCTAAAGGCATCGCCAATAGCATTAGAACCAGCAGCACAAGCCGTCACAGAGCAAGAGTTAGGCCCTTTAGCGCCAATCTGAATTGCAGTAAGACCAGCAGCCATATTGGCAATCATCATCGGAATCATGAACGGACTACATCTGTCCGGCCCTCGGTTGAGGTAGATTTCCTGTTGGTCTTCTAAAACCTTAAGTCCGCCTATCCCAGTCCCAATCATGACGCCAACGTTGGCAGCATTGTGATCATCAATGACCAACCCTGCATCTTGGACGGCTTGCTTGCTGGCAGCAACAGCAAATTGCGCAAACCGATCCATACGTTTTGCGTCTTTGCGATCCATGTAAGAAACAGGGTCGAATCCTTTGACCTCACCTGCAATCCGACAGTCATGCCGAGAGGCATCGAAAAGAGTAAT